>CANQLN010000148.1 GCA_947624695.1 uncultured Bacilli bacterium | reverse complement strand
TATTAGTATACATTATACCAAAAAAGAATTCCGTTAGGAATTCATAGAATGAAAAATTTTATTTTTCATTTTTCTTGTCTTTTTATTTTGGCAAAATAATGCTATAATAAAAAAGCAATGATAAAAGGAGTGAATTTATGGACTTATCAAGTATCTGGAGTATTTTTACCAAAATAATTGATATTGGCATAGTTTGGTTAGCATTTTATTATATTCTTAAAAATGTTAAGAATAATATTAAAATGGTTTTAATTGTTAAAGGTGTAGTAATTATTTTATTAGTTAAAATATTAAGTGATTTGTTAAATTTATATACTGTTGGTGTTTTGTTAGAGTATATTGTCGCTTGGGGACCTTTAGCCATCATAGTTATCTTTCAACCAGAAATTAGAAGTGTTTTAGAATCTCTTGGCCGAACTCAACTTTTAGGACGCCATAAAATATTAACGATTGATGAAAGAGAAAAAGTTGTTTATGAAATAATGAAATCCGTTGAATATTTTAAAAAGAACCGGATTGGGGCTTTAATTGTTATTGAAAGAGAGATATCTTTGGAAGAATATATTAAAAATTCAACGAAGGTTTATGCGGATATTACCGATGACTTATTGGAAACTATTTTCTTTCCTAATTCCCCCATGCATGATGGTGGTGTAATTATTCAAGGGGACAGAATTACTTGTGCGGGAGCGGTTTTTAAAACTAGTATGAGTCCGAATATTTCCAAAAGATTAGGAACTCGGCATAGAGCCGCTTTAGGAATTGCCGAAGAAAGTGATGCCATTGCTTTAGTTGTCTCTGAAGAAAATGGTCGTATTTCCATTGCGTGCAATAATGAACTAGAATATAATCTAACTTTAGATGAATTTAGAATGCGTCTTATTGATGAATTAAGTCCAAAGGCGGAAGTATTCTTTGAAGCTGAAGAAAATGAAAGTGGTGATGAAGATGCGTAAGTTACTTAAAAAGATAGGCAGAGTCATTTATACTTTCTTTGAAGGCATATTTAAATTTATTGATAAAATTATTGTTATGCCGATAACTAGATTAGTTTATAATATTTCGAAAGCTACTAGTGGTAGTAATGTTAGTTTTAACAAATTATTAAATAGACCCCATTTCTTAATTGTTTTATCTTTAATATTTGCAATTATTTGTTTCTTACTTATTGATAATAAAGTTATTAGTTTAGTTAATACGGAAGCTGAAATAATTAAAAACGTTCCGGTTAATGTTATCTATAATGAAGAAGCCTTTGTAGTAGAAAATATTCCGGAGACCGTTGATATTACTATTGCCGGAAGAAAAAGTGATATATATTTAGCTAAACAATTAGGAGAATTTGAAGTAGAATTAAATTTATCTAAATATACAGAAGCTGGTAATTATAAAGTTTATTTCACTTATTCGAAAAATATAGATTCTGTTGATTATATTTTAGATCCCTCTTATTTAAATATTGAAATTGAAGATAAGGTTAGTGAAGTAAAATCTGTTGATTATGAACTTATAAATATTGATAAATTAAACTCTAAATTAAGTGTTTCTAGTGTTAGTCTTGATAGTAGTGAAGTAGTTGTTAAAGGTAGTGAAGAAGCCATTAATAGCATTTCCACAATTAAGGCTTTAGTATCTTTAACTTATACTAAAGAGGAAATAAAAGAACATAAAGAATATGAAGGCAAAGATAAATATACTGAAGAAGGAACTTATGAAATTTCTAATATTCCTTTAGTAGCGTATGATTCTAATGGGGAAATAATTAAGAATGTCGAAATTGTTCCCTCAACGCTTACCGGAACAATCGTCCTTACAAGTTATAAAAATACGGTACCTCTATCAGTAACGACAACCGGAAATTTAATTAATGGTAAAGCGATTGCTTCAATTACCATTAACAATAGTGCTGCCTTATCTGTCGATATTTATGGTGATGAAGCCGACATTAAAGATATTACATCTGTACCAGTCGTTATTAATGTTGATGGGGCTGGTGAAGAAGCCGTCGAAGATTATACAGTGGTTATTAGAAAACCTAAAGGTGTTAGAGATATAAGTATTAAAAACGCAACTATTAAAGTAACATTCGGTGATGAAGAACAAAAAACAGTGGAAGTTAGTGATATAACTAATCGTAATTTAGCTGAAGGTTATAGTGCCGTTATTACTTCAAGTGGTCATCCTCAAGTTCAAGTTAAAGGTGTTAAGTCTAATATTGATGCCATTAATGCTAGCAATATTAGAGCTTATGTTGACTTAGCTGGTTTAGGTGAAGGAACTCATGATGTTAAAGTTAAGGTTGATAATAATAACCCACTTGTAAGTTATGAAGTTACTAATTCTATTCAAGTTAAAATAACAAAAAATTAAAGCTAAAAAAGGGAAAATTAATTTTTCTCTTTTTTCAAGCATATATTATAAAAAAGATAATTTTTGAATTAGTGTCAAGAATTTTTAGGTAAAAAGAAAAAAAATAAGTCAAAAAGAATCCAAAAAATAAAAAAACTTTCTTTT
>CANQLN010000147.1 GCA_947624695.1 uncultured Bacilli bacterium | reverse complement strand
ATCCTAATCGGAACTCAATCCGAATAAGGATAGTCTTTTTTTGCTTTGTCATTTGACTTGACAGAAAAATCTCTTTTATATCAATTATTATTCTTGTGATGGTTCTTTAATTCTATAAGGATCAGATAAGCTACCATTCCCTCCAATCTCAAGAGAACTAAAATAATTTTGTTATATTTTATTTCACTAAAAAGTGAGCTATAAAAAACTCACTAATTTCGAAAACCTTTTTGCCATAAGGCTTTTTTTAAACGATATTCTAATTCATCACCCTCATATTTTTTGGATAATTTATTTTTTAATTTTTGATATTCTTTTTCATATATAACTTCATTATCTAAAAAAGTAAATTCATTCATAATTAAATCAATATCTTCTTTATAAAAGCCTAAATTATATAAATCTTTGGTAATTTTTTGGCTTAATAAAAGACCTGATAAATTATGATTAGCTTGTATTTTTTTAGTAATATATTTTCTTATTTTATTTTGCCATACTTCACTTTCAAAAGTATTTAAATAATCATTTATTGCCTCTTCTTTAAAACCCATTTTTTTAAGTTCATAAGTTATTTTATTTGGTCCCATTAATTTTAAATTAATAGAGTCATTAATATAAGCTTTAATATAAACTATATCATTAAGATAGCCTTCTTTTTTTAATCTTTCAATAGCATAATTGATAACTTTATTATCATAATCTTTTAACTTTTTTCTTATTTCTTTTTCAGTTCTAAGTTTAACATTTAAATATTTTAAAGCCAGATAATAGCTTTCTAAAAAACTATTATCTTTGATTATTTCTTTTAAAGTTTTTTCATCTATTTCTTTTTTTAATAATAGTTCATATTTTAAAATAATATCATCATATAAATTTATTTTAGTATTATTAGAAAAAGTAATTTCATATAAATTACTTTTTTTCTTCTTATAACTTTTTATCTCCATATTCTTGACACGCTTTACTTAAATCTTTAATAAGATTATCTACTTCTTCCATAGTATCTACCTTAGCCCCACTGGCAAATTTATGACCCCCGCCATGATAATGACTAGCAATTTCATTAATTACAGGTCCTCTACTACGAATACTAATCTTATATTGATTATTTTTAACATCTTCGGTAATAAAAATCCAAACCAAAAGTTCATCTATAAAATTATACCCATTAATTAAATTAGAAGGTGTAGCAATATCGACATTATATTCTTTTAAAACTTCATCACTTATTTTAATATAACCTAAACCATTTTCATCAATGGTTAAATTATTAGTTATATACGCAATAAATTTATGTTCTGAAAAAGGTCTTGTATATAAAACATCATAAAGACTAGGGAAATCAATACCACTTTCTTTAATTAATTCTTTAGTTGTATCAAATGTTTCATAAGTTGTATTTTTTAAAGAGAATCTTTCACTATCCGAAACAATTCCTAAAAATAAATTTTGGGCAACTTTTGACGTTAATTTTAATTTTGTATATAAAATGAGTTCCGCTACCATTTGGCAAGTACTAGATTTCTCTGTATCTGTCCAATCAACATTACCAATGATATCTTCTTTAGGATGATGGTCTATTTTAATAATACTTTGATAAGGTAAATTTTCAATACCATCAACCCGGTACATGTTTGGAACATCTAAAACAATTAATAAAGGATTCTCTAATTCTTCTAAGTTTACTTTATTTAAAGTGCCAAACTTTTTAAATTTAGCAACTCCGACTCCCACGGCATAAACGTTTTTGTCTGGGAATGTAGCTAAAATAGAGTCTCTTAAAGCAATTTGCGAACAAATAGCGTCCGGATCAGGCCCAACATGTCTCGCAATAACTATATTCTTATATTTTTTTATTTCATGAACAATTTGATTCAAAAGTTTTTTGTTTATTATAATACCCACCTCTAGTCTAAATTAATTCCATTGTATCAAGAGCAATCATTAATTCTTCATTAGTTGGAATTACATAAACTGGCACACTGGAATCAGCACTTGAAATTTTGCCTTCTGACTTTTCTAAATAAGATGCAATCTTATTATTTTCATCGGCATCTATTTTAATATTTAAAGACGCTAATTTATTGATGATATTTTCTCTAAATTCTCGAGCATTTTCCCCAAGGCCGGCGGTAAAAACTAAAGCATCTACTTTACCATCTAATAAAACATAGTATTTTGCAATATAACCCACAATACGGTCAATATACATATCATTAGCTAAAGTACATAATGGATCTCCCTTAGCCATTCCTTCTTCAATATCGCGGTGATCAGAATATTGTTCACTAACGGCAAGTAAACCACTTTGTTTATTTAATGCATTATCTACTTCTTTAATACTCATACCCGTTTTTTCCATAATGTAAGGAATCATTGAATAGTCGATATCTCCACATCTAGTTCCCATCATTATTCCGGCATTAGGACTAAAGCCCATAGTGGTATCAATACTCTTACTATCCTTTATACAGCATAAAGATCCACCACTTCCAATGTGACAACTGATAACATTAACCGAATCCTTAC
>CANQLN010000146.1 GCA_947624695.1 uncultured Bacilli bacterium | reverse complement strand
GAAAAAGAAAATAATTTGTTAGTTAAACAACAAAATTTACAAGAAAAAGAAGATAAGATGGACAAACTTCTTAAAGAAGAAGTTGAAGAACTAGAAAAAATTTCTGGTTTAAGTAAAGATAAAGCCCATGATTTAATTATGGCTAGAGTTGAATCAGATATGGCTTTAGAAATCTCTGAATATATAAGAGATGAAGAAGAAAAAGCAAAAATAATTGCAAATGACAAAGCAAAACAATTAATCATCAATAGCATGGAAAGATATGCGGATGATGTAGTGGGAGTGCAAACTGTATCTACGATTGATTTGCCTAATGATGAAATGAAAGGAAGACTAATCGGAAGAGAAGGAAGAAATATTAGAACCTTTGAATCGGTAACTGGAGTAGATTTAATTATTGATGATACGCCAGAAGCTATAGTTATTTCTTCATTTGATCCTTTAAGAAGAGAGATTGCTAAACAAACAATCGAGACTTTAATCAAAGATGGTAGAATTCATCCAAGCAGAATTGAAGAAGTATATGATAAAACTTGTAAAGATATCAATAATAAAATAACTGAACTTGGTAATAAAGCTATTACTGATTTAGGAATTGCCAAAATGGATGTGGAATTAATTAATTTAATTGGAAAATTAAATTTCCGAACTAGTTATGGTCAAAATGCTTTACAACATTCGATTGAAGTGGCTAATTTAACAGGCTTAATGGCTAGTGAACTTGGTGAAAATGTTACTCTTGCTAAAAGAGCAGGCCTTCTTCATGATATAGGTAAAGCTATTGACTTTGAAGTAGAAGGAAGCCATGTGGAAATTGGAGAACAAATTGCTAAAAAGTATCATGAAAGTGAAACAGTAATTGATGCAATTACTTCCCATCATGGTGATAAAGATGCCAAATCAGTTATTGCAGTTTTAGTTAGTGTAGCTGATACTTTATCTGCTGCTCGTCCAGGAGCTAGAAATGATTCAGTTGAAAATTACATTAAGAGATTAGAACAATTAGAAGAAATAGGTAATTCTTTTGAAGGCGTTGAAAAAGCTTATGCGATGCAAGCCGGAAGAGAAATAAGAGTTATGGTTAAACCAGGCGAAATTGATGATGCTCAAAGTTATCGAATTGCTAGAGAAATGAAAGATAAGATTGAGGAAGAAATGCAATATCCTGGTACGATTAAAGTAACTGTAATAAGAGAAACAAGAGCTCAAGAAGAAGCCAAATAAGGCTTCTTTTTTAAGCATTATAAAAGCCCTTGTTGGGCTTTTTCTAATCTTCTTTTTTATTTACTTCCATTATGACTGGTAAGATAATTGGTCTTCTTCCGGTAAGTTCATTTATGAAAGGTAATAATTCTAAAATAATCTGATTTTTCAAATCGGTATAATTATAAATAGATGACTTTAAGAAATTATTAACTATATCGCCAATTTTATGTTCTATTTTGGTCATTAGTTCAGGGTTTTCATTAACTAAAACAAATCCTCTCGCGGTGACATTTGGTTTTATTAACAACTTTCTTGTCAAAGTATTGATATTTAAGATTGTAATTAAAATACCATCTTGACTCATTAATTTTCGATCTTTAATAACAACTGAACCAATATCGCCAACTCTAGAGCCATCAACATAAACATCGCCAGCTTGAATGGTACCTCCTCTTGAAACTTTGCCATCTTTAAGTAATATAACATCACCATTACTACAGATAAAAGTATTTTCTTCGGGAATATCACATAATTTTGCAATATTAGCATGTTGTTTTAACATTCTAAATTCACCATGCATGGGCATAAAATATTTGGGCTTAATTATTCTAAGCATCCATTTTAATTCTTCTAATTTAGCATGTCCTGAAGTATGGATATCACTAAATTCGGAATTAGTATAAACTCTAACGCCTTTTAAATATATTTTATTGATAATTCTATTAATGCTTTCGGCATTGCCAGGAATAGGACTAGATGAGAATATGACTAAATCATCAGGAAGTAAGGAAATTTGTTTATGAGTTCCATTAGCAATTCTAGATAAAGCCGCAAGTGGTTCTCCTTGACTTCCGGTACATAAGATACATAATTCATTTCTTTTTAAACTTTTAGCTTGGTTGTTATCAACAAAAATAGACTTATCATTAATTAAATTATTATTTAGAGCCAGTTCAATAGAGGTTTCCATACTGCGGCCAAAAACTAGTATTTTCCGGTTGTATTTTTTACAAGTTTCCACAATATGTTTAACCCGATAAATATTAGAGGCGAAGGTCGCAATAATAACTCTGCCTACATGGCGCCCAATAATATCATTTAAAGTTTCATCAACTACTGATTCACTATTAGAAAAACCGGTTGATAAAGCATTAGTGGAATCGCTAAGTAAAAGAGTAACGCCTTTTTGTCCTAATTCGGCCATTTTATGAATATCTGCCATTGGACCAATCGGTGTTAAGTCAAATTTAAAGTCTCCAGTTTCAAAGATAACCCCATTAGGAGTATGAATCACTACCGCAAAACTATCCGGAATAGAGTGAGTCGAATTCACAAACTC
>CANQLN010000145.1 GCA_947624695.1 uncultured Bacilli bacterium | reverse complement strand
ATAATCTAACACATTTTATTTTGCAATAGTTTTTATATAAAAACTAAAGACTTTTCGTCAGAAATTTGGTACAATTATTTTGTATATGGTACGGAGTGTATTGACATATGAAAAAAGCTATAAAATTATTTAGTATATTAATATTTTCAATGTTTATAAATATCATGGTAACTACCGCTGATGGTTGTACTGGAGTTAGTATATATGCTGATGGTAAAGGTACATCTAATAGTACTGGTAGTACAGGACAATCCAGCTTTAAATACGGAGGAGAAGGATATACTGTTTGGAGTTATTATGTCAAAATTAATGGGACTAGAGTATCAGCGATATGTCGTAATCCCGGTCTTCATGCTTGGACTAATAGTGGTCAAAAATTAAATTGTGAAAGAGCGTTATATGATCCTACTAGTGGCAGCACAAATGATAATATTTATGATGCTGGAATAGTTTGGATTTTGGAACATGCTAGCAATAAATGGTTAGCTGTTAACTTGTATCAATTATTATTCTATGACCGCGTAGCGGCTAATTATAAAGAATCTGATTTAGGTTCATCGCAATTATTTTATTTGGAAAACCAAATAAATAAATATTTAGATAAAAATAGTAGCAATTCTAAGGCCAAACAATTACAAGAAAAAATAAAAGAACTAAGAAAAACCTATGGTAATAATGTTGGTAAGACATATTCAGGAGTCAATAGATATAACGATTCTACTGGTGTTGATCGAGCCATGGATGATGTTTTAAAAGCTTTAGATGCGGCGATTGATTATGCTAATAATGGCGGTCCAACAATTACTATAAGTAACAATCCTGTTCGGAAAAAGCAAAATACGGAAACCGAATTAAAAACAACTTTTACTTATAAAATAAACATTGCTAGTTTCAGTGAAAATAGTGAGGCTTATTTATCTTATAGTTGCCTTGGCGGTTGTAATGTTGCTACTAGTGTAAAATTTTATTTAAATGGAACTGAGAAAACCGCTAGTGATTTATCTAATACTAACATTGTTAAGTTAGTAGAATATGATAGTGAAATAAAAAAATATTCTGGGAGTGTTGAATTTGTTATTGAATTTACAGGGCCAGTTCAAGAAAATTGTAATAACATAAATTATCGTCTTAATTTAAGATACAAAGAACAAAACTTACAAAGACAAGCTTATGAAGTTGATGAGTGTTCGGATTTAGGAAGTTGCCAAAGATTATATGCTTTAGCTTCTTCTAGTTCCTCAACATTTCGAAATGCCTCTGTAGATAATACTTTCCAGTTATGTAATACTCCTAAAGATCTTGGAACTTGTAAAACATATGTGGGTAATGGAACATGTGAACCATGCAAAGATGATAATAACGTCATTGAAATTAAAGAAGGTTATGATTTTGAAGATGAATGTACAAATCCTACCGATGATACTTTAAATATTAAAAAATGTGTTGCCAATAATAGTGCTAAAGATACTGTTGGTAATACTCATAAAAGTAATAATTATACTAATGAAGCCGGTAGTAGCAATATTCCAAGTGGTGGAATTTATTGTAAAGAAGATTTTACTTTAACTTTTCCAGGATCTAAAAAAATTGATTCAGGAAGATATTTTAGTTTAAGAGCTAAAGCTGAAGGGATGAAATCATGTTATACAACCAAAATAAAAGAACCATGGGGTACTAATTCATCAGTTAAAGCCGCCGCTAGAGCAACATGGGCACCATTTAAAGAATTAAGAAAATACAAAAAAATGGCTGAATGCGTGGCTGATGAAAGTTGTATTATGTCAACTGGATATCGTAGTAAACCATGTTCACCTGTAGTATATCCGGCATCAGAAGAAGAGTGCGAAAGAGAAAGATATTGCTATTGTACTTCGACAAAAGTACCTATAGAGGGAGAATTTGATGAGGATGGCAATCAAAAAACGTATACAAAAGTAGATTGCGAATATCGAATTCCTAGAAGAGATGTTGCTCCTTCTATAGCAATATTGTTTAATTATGATTCTGGAGCATCTACTTGTAATCAATTTTCTGCTACTTTTGATCATATTTATACCGGATTTGAGTTTGGAATTCATACTGGTTGTACAGTTTCATATATGAATGGATATGATCTTAGCGACGAAGAGCTTGCGGCTGGTCTTGTAGAGCAAGCTATAGGTTATATAGGCCGTCAAGCTCGGGTTACTGGTGCATCGACAACGGGTGATGTTTCTAAAGGTGATGGTTCTACCGTTTATAGTGTTTCGAATGGGTTTGGCTATTCAGCCCAATTAGGAACTGGCGGTATGTATAGCATTTTGCAACAATATAATAAAGTAATTGGTTTTTATACCGGTGGTTCATCTATTGGAGGAGGAACGGCAACTGAAGGTGGATCTTTTGAAACAAGTGCTGGTGGTGGTACAGGTTCTTATGGTGTAATGGTTAATCCCCATCCATTTGGTGGTTGGCAAGTAGATTATAACTTTAATCCGGAAATGTATTTCTGGTATCAAGAATCTTATAGAGAAAACCTTTTAAGTGAAAAATTAGAAAGCTTTGATAGTACTCTTGAAAGACTTGCTCCGGAATATTGTACGGGTGAAGTTTCTGATGATTACCGAGAGTGTTAT
>CANQLN010000144.1 GCA_947624695.1 uncultured Bacilli bacterium | reverse complement strand
GTGAAGGAATAATAACTTTTTCAGAAAACAACATTCATGTTAAAACTAAAAATACTATATATTGTACATTATATTTTGGAATAAAACCAAAAGGAACTCCAGCCGAAGAATTAATCCTAGCCAGTAATCAACTAGAACCAGCCGACAGTGTAACATCAAGAGGAGCCACTCTTCGCCGTTTTCAAGGGCAAGTAACAACAAGTGGAGCAACAATAAATAGTGATGTAAACAATTATATATGTTTTGAAACAAGTGATAAAGAAACATGCACAGGAAATACCGATAAATATTTATATAGAATAATCGGAATAGATACAACAAATAATGAATTAAAAATAATCAAAAGGGAAGCATTAAATTCTAAGCAAACATGGGGATCAAGTGGACAAACCTGGGCAAATAGTAGTCTTCAAACAAGCTTAAATGGCTCATTATATTTAAATAATGTTTCAAAAAGTTGGTCAGATTTAATAATAGCTCATGACTGGGGATATGGAGATGTACCATATAGCAGTTCCGGGTTTTATGATAATACTACAGGAGCACAAGCATATCAGAATGAACAAAATGCAATAAAAAGTGGGAGTAGTAGAGGAGTATTAAGTCAAACACAAGTAAGCTTAATGTATGCAAGCGATTACTGGCTAGCAGGAGGAAATAGTTTCCTATGCTTATATTATGCATATCAAAATAATTATTCAGAATGCAAGAAAAGCTGGATGCACTTAAGTAATAATGATACTAAAGATTTAAGTACTACAGAAAGTAATCCGCCAGACGCATCCGAATGGACCATGTCGCGGATGAATGACAAGTATACTTATTATGTAGAAGATCCAGGTGACATTCAGGACGGTGGATTGGATACCTTCTACCTCGATGTTCCTCGCTCGGTTCGCCCTGTCTTCTATCTAAGTAGTTCTATTGAGATAATTGGTGGAAATGGTACTCTAGGTGATCCTTATAGAATTAAAGAACCGGTTTAGAAATAATTGATATAAAAGAGGTTTTTCTATAAAAAATAGAGAAATCTTTTTTTATTCGACAAAATAAAAGAAAGTTCGACAAAACTTGTCAAAACTACCTATGGACTTTTAATATTGGGAAACCAAAATTAAATGAGAAGGTGATTGGATGAAATTAACTTTCTTTGGAATTTTAAAAGTAATAATTTTTATTTTGAAGTCTCGGCTGATTAATAAAAAAACTACCTTAATTTGGATGAATTTCCAAGTTAGGTAGCCACTCACAGGCAACGATTTCTCGTCTCCTAATATGATTATAACATTTTATTGATAATAAAAAAAGAGCTAAGCTCTTTAATTTGGAAGATTATATGGATTAGATATATAAACTCTTTTACCATTACTATCTAATTTATAGTCTGCTACAGTTGTTGATTTGCCTTCATTTGAAATAGCTACTGTCATTCTAAGTTCATAACCAACAACACCATCACCACTTTTATTTACCACCGCAGTCATTAATCTATTTAATGATGGGGTACCTGCAATATTTAAGGCTTGAACATCTTTTTGAATTCTAATAGTTTCAGTATCCATTATTTTATTTATTTCCGCCGCAATAGTGGCATTTTTATATAAGTCTAGACTAACAGCACAATTATTAGTGGTAATGTTAACTGCTAATAGATAATTATCAGTATCATAATCTCCATTACCATATTTACAAGTAACTGGTTCACTAGGAGTTTGTGGTGTACTTGGGGTTTCTGGTTCTGATGGAGTAGTACTATTATTATTAATAATAAGTTTTGTTTCGCCCACAGCTTGGTTACCAGACTCATCTTTGGCTTCTATTTTAATGGCATAAGTACCAGCTTCTTTATAAGTAGAATAATCAACCGTTTGGCCTTCTTCATCAATCCCGGTATAGAAGTTTATTTCACAATCAACACCACTATTGTCTTTGCAACTGGTAACGAAGTCTTTAGCGCTATAAGAGGAATTATAATTTATTGTTACTTCTTTTAAATCTAATTCGGGTTTAGTAGTATCGACAACGGTTAAGTTTGAAGTATAAGTTTCGCCATCAACAACAATGCCAATTTCATATTTACCAATTTTTTTAACATCAAAATTATCAGGGTAAACTATTTCAATATCATCTAATTGCATATTTTGAATTTGTGAAAAGAAAATATCTTTACTAAATTTTTCATTTACTTCCACAGCGACATCACTTTTAATACTTAATTTAGCTTCTGGTTTTCTTTGATCTTCACCTTGGAAATTACTAGTTAAGACAAAACAAATAATAATTCCAATAACGCAAACAGATATTATTACAATATTAATAATTGTTTTTTTAGAATTATAAACTTTATTATAAAAAAACTTTGCCATATAAAAAACCTCTTATTCTTAATATAGTTTAATAATATCATATTATGTATTTAAAAAACAATAAATATTCTCTATTTTACACTTTTTGCATACAATTTTAAGGGCTAAAAGTATTGCATAATTATGGTATTTGTGGTATCATTTGAAATGCAATTTAATTTGATTGCATGTTAAGTGGCGGGAATTTATCAGTTTTGAAAGAGAAAAAATGAGGAAACCATTATAAAATGGTTATTTTTTTGTCAAATTTTTGAT
>CANQLN010000143.1 GCA_947624695.1 uncultured Bacilli bacterium | reverse complement strand
CAACTATTGGAATTGTCGTAACCACAGATGGATCTTTTGGTGAAATTAAAAGGGAAAACTATGTCGAAGCCGAAGAAAAAATAGTGGGGGAATTAAAAGAAATTGGTAAACCATTTATTGTTGTTTTAAATACTAATCATCCAACAAATACAGAAACAGTAGAGTTATCCCGTTCTTTAAGTGAGGCTTATGATGTTCCCGTTATGCCGATTAATGTTGAGGCCATGAATGAACAAGAAATCATGAGCATTTTAAAAGAAGCTTTATATGAATTCCCGGTTTTAGATATCTTAGTTAATATGCCAGAGTGGGTACACGTCTTACCAAATACCAATGAAATTAAAATGCATTATTTAGATAAGATTAAAGAAAGTGTCGTATCGGTTAACAAAGTCAAAGATGTTGATGATATTATTAGTCACTTTGAAGATAGTGAATATATTTCCAAATCTTATATAAGTGAACTTGATACAGCGAGTGGTACCGTTACGATTAATTTGGAAAGCCCTAATGAACTTTATAATGAAACTTTAAAAAGTTTGATGGGAGAAAGCGCCACCACCAAAGCCGGCCTTTTAAAGATATTTGCAACTTATAAAGAAGGCAAAGAAGAAACTGACCTTATTAGAAGTGCTTTAAAACAAGCCAAGACGACGGGTTATGGTATAGTTTATCCAACACTTAAAGATATGAAGTTGGAAACCCCAGAAATTGTTAAACAAGGAAGTCGTTATGGGGTTAAATTAAAAGCTCTAGCATCTTCCATTCATTTAATGAAAGTTGATGTTGAGTCTACCTTTGAACCAATTATCGGAAGTGAACTGCAAAGTAAAGAATTAATAAATTATTTAATGAAAGATTATGAAACTGATCCAAGTAGTATTTGGAAAAGTGAAATCTTTGGTCGCAGTTTAGAAGTTATTGTTCAAGAAGGTATTCAAGCCAAACTTAATATGATGCCTGATAATACTCGTTTCAAGCTTTCAAATACTGTTACCAAGATTGTTAATAAAGGCTCTAATAACCTAATTGCCATTGTTTTATAGGCTTATTTTACATAAAAAAATGTCAAAATTGGCTTAATTTTCGAAAAAATTACGGATTTCCGTAGTTTTTTCTTTATTTTTTATTGATTTTAGTTTTTATTTTTGATAATCTTAATATGTGAGGACAATACGTCCGAAGCAAAAAGATAATGTTTGAAAATGGAGGAGGTAAGAAACATGTCTAAACAAGAATTAGTAGAAATCGTTGCTGAAAAAGCTGAACTTTCAAAAGCTGCTGCTGCTAGAGCAGTTGATGCTGTATTTGAAGGTGTTACTGCTGGACTTAAAAAGGAAGGAAAAGTTACTTTAGTTGGTTTTGGTACTTTTAGTGCTAAAAAAAGAGCTGCTAGAGAAGGTATTAATCCTCTAACTAAAGAACCTTTAAAAATTCCTGCAAAGACAGTTGCTTCATTTAAAGCAGGAAGCAAATTAAAAGATGCTTTAAATTAATAAGTAAAATTTAGTAAATAAAGAGCCAGCCTTAGCTGACTTTTTTGTTTTTTAAGAATATTTAGGTTATAATATTTTTAGAGGTTTATATGAAAAAGAGAAGAATTATTATTTTAATCATTAGTTTACTTTTGATTATTGTTCCTTTTTTTATTAATATTTTTACAATCTATAAATTAGTTTCTTTAGCGTTAGGAATTGTTCTTTTCGATGTCTTCTTTGCTTTAGGAAAGAAAGTTAATATTTTTTTACTTATTTATTTACCGATTTTATTATTAATTTTTACTTATAGCCTTGATTATATGAAAACTTATATTTTAAATTTAAGTCCTATCTATGTTTTTGAAAATAAAATAAATAACCAAGTTTCCATTTATAATAGTTTATTTTATCGTATCTATAAATGTGATCATAAATATATTTTTGATAATGATTATAAAATGAATTATGCTTGTGAAACTAATTTGCTTTCTAATATCGATATTAATACTTTATTAAGTGAACCAAGAAAGTCTTATAAAAAGTATAAAAATGATTTTATTAAAGTAACTGGGAAGGTTAGTAGAATAATTGGGAAAAGTAAAATTGAATTAAAAGAATATACAGTAACCGATAATAGTCTTAATGGTTATGTTAAATTTAATGATAATAGTAAATTAATTGTTAATGTCAGTGGGGAATTCATTCAAAATTATAAAATTTATGATTATATTACAGTGGTTGGATTATTAGATTCTTATAATAAAAAGGCAGAAGAACTAACTTTAATTAATACTAAAATAGAAGAAAATAATTTATATGCAAATTATTTAATCGAGGTTATTGAAAGTGAAAAATGTGATCATACTTTAAAAGATTATACCGATAATTATTATACTTTATGCCTAGATAATGTTTATTTAAATTATGAAGTAGATAATTATGAATTATCTTATGCTTTAAAAGATAAGAAAATAACTTTTGAAGATTTAGTTAAAGATAGTGAAAAAGAAATAAGTAATGGTCATACTTTCTATAGTCTTTCTAAGTTTAATATTTTAAGTTGTCAAAGCGGTAAAAATATTTTAATGAATAAAAATTTAGCTAAAGATTATTCTTTATGTGAAGAGTAATCTTTTTTAATTATCTATGTTAGACCATATTGATTATCATTCCAATAATCCATAAATAAATAAGAAGTATTAGGATAATCTCTAATAG
>CANQLN010000142.1 GCA_947624695.1 uncultured Bacilli bacterium | reverse complement strand
AACGGTACGTACGGTGGTGTGAGAGGGAAAAGCATTCAAGAATTATCTTGAAAAGTTTTCTCTACTCGATTATTTAAATATATTAAAATTAACTTGAGAAATATTCATAGATAGACTATAATTTAATTAAGAATAGCAGTAGAGGAAGGTTGATATAATGTTTAATAAAAAGAATACAATGTTAATGACTGTAATCGCGGTAACAACTTTAATTGTAGCGGTAGTTGGAGCAACATTTGCTTATTTTTCTATAAACGTTTCCAGTGCTAGTACGAGTACTACGGCTGTAGTAACAACTGCTAAACCAGGTTCAGTTGTCATTGATGGTGTTGATAAAGCGGCTTTTTATTTAAAAGTTTCTGCTGCTGATATGGCTATGGAAAATAAGGGAACAAGATATTATGCCTTAGATACTGATAATAAAGATGCTGCAAGTAATAATGGTAAAATAGAAACGGAAGCTGATGATAGTGCTTATCGTTATAATATTGCTAGAGCTAGTTTAACTGAAGGTGAAAAAGGAATAGTTTATACTTGTAATTATACAGTGACTATTAATGCTGATCCTACCGATTTAGCAAGTATTGTAACTGATGATCTAGTTTTAAATATATATGATACAAATAGCAAAGCAACTAAAGTAGATTTAACTGAATTAAAAACTTCTGGAACAAAAACAATTAATGGTGAATTTACTTTAAATGGTCCTAGTGAAAATAAATATTTAAAAGCTTCATTATATTTAACAAATAGAGATGATATTCAAGATTATTTAGCTGATCAAAAAATTAATATTACAATTTCGGTTACTGGTGGGGCATGTGAAATAACTAGTGCAAATCCTTAATTAATAAGAACTTAATGGTTCTTTTTTTCTGGCCTACACTTTGTTGTGATATTTATCTATATTATAATAGGGTGTTTAAATTGATAAATTTTTATATTAATGCAAATGTTTATGTTCAAGTCTTACTAGCAACATTGATGACTTGGGGTATAACAGCTTTAGGAGCAGCGATTGTTTTTTTCTTTAAAAAAGTTAATGGTCTTGTTTTAGATGCGATGATGGGTCTTTCAGCTGGAGTTATGATTTCCGCTTCTTTTTGGTCTCTTTTGAATCCCGCGATTAATACAGCTAATTCTTTAGGAATGATATCTTGGTTAGTGGTATCTTTAGGTTTTTTAATTGGTTGTATAATTTTAATATTTAGTGATATAATGTTTGGCCGTTTTTTAAGTAAAAAGAAAAGTCCTAATATAAAAGGAATTAAAAGAAGTTTAATGCTCATATTTTCTATAACCTTACATAATATTCCGGAAGGACTAGCGATTGGGGTAGCCTTTGGTTCGATTGCAAGTGGAGCCAAAGAAGCGACTTTAGCGGCGGCTTTTATGTTAGCCGTTGGGGTAGGAATTCAAAACTTTCCCGAAGGAACAGCGGTAAGTCTTCCACTTCGAAGAGAGAATATGAGTCGTTTAAAGTCGTTTATTTATGGGATGCTTAGTGGTATAGTGGAACCTATCGCCGGAATTCTGGGTTGTTTTTTAGTTATTTATGTGGAAAATATTTTACCTTTCTTTTTATCTTTTGCGGCCGGGGCAATGATTTATGTGGCAGTTAGTGAACTTATTCCCGAAAGTCAAAATAACAAACATAAAAATTTAATGTCTTTTTTTACGATATTAGGATTTGTCATAATGATGATGTTAGATGTAGCATTTGGTTAAAATTATGGTACAATTATAGTAGGTGGAAATATGAATAAAGGGTTTACATTACTAGAGTTATTAGCTTCAATAGTAATACTTTCAACAATTATTTTAATTGCGGTTCCTACTATTAATAATGTTGCTACATCAATCGAAAGAAATCATTATAAAAATATGGTTAAAAATATTGAAGTAGCGGCTTCTAAGTATGCCTTTGATACTTCTGAAGAAGCAGTTTATGTTGATACTTTAATTAAAGAAGGTTATCTTACTAGTGATAATGAAGATGATTTAATTGTAAACCCTGAAAATAAAGAAATCATGAATTGTTATATTGTAACTATGCATAAAGTTAGTGATTATTATGAAGCTAAGTTAACTAATGAAAATAATCTTTTAGAAGACAATAGTTGTGATTTAAATAAATTAGCCGAAAAAAGTAAAGCTCTTACATTAGTTTTAAAAAAAGGAAATGAAATAATTTCTAATCCTTTAGAATGGCAAAAAGGAAATAATATAACTTTAGAAGCCGTTAGTGATAATTTAGATATTGATTGTGTTAATAATAAATGTATTTGGTCTAGTAATAGTGGAATTACTAGTACTGATGCGAAAATTGATATTCCCAGTAGTACAGAATTAATTAATGCTTTATATAATTTTCAAATAACTTATGAAACTGCTGAAGGTGTTAAAAGATACAAAGAAAGTTTAAATGTCAAAATTGATAATGAAGATCCTATAATAAAATTAGAAGATACGAAAAAGACATTAACGGATCCTTACCAAGGAACTTTAACTAAAAATATGACAATAATTGCAAATGATGGCCGTGGTTCTGGTATTATAGGTTATTATTTAGGGTATAATGAAACTAGTTGTGCTAGTGTTATAAATTGGCTTAGTGATAATAAATTTACGATAACAGATGCGGGAAATTATCTAATTTGTGTTAAAGATAAAGTTGGAAATATTGCTAGTGGAAGTATTTTAATAGATAATATTAAAACGTCTAATATTAATGAAAATTAAATGCTTTTTAATTGACA
>CANQLN010000141.1 GCA_947624695.1 uncultured Bacilli bacterium | reverse complement strand
GCCCCACCTTTCCCCCGTCGAGGGGGCACTCTAAAATGATGAGTGATTAATGTGCCCATTGTCGTTGGACAAAAATACAAAAAAATCAATATTGAATGTTAAAATGAGAGAAACCCTAGGATAGCAAGATATATTAGATTTTAGAGATAAAAAGCGAGAAAGAAGTTCGGCTCTTTTATTCGGGGCCTCCGACAAGCTGGGGTGGCGAACTTTATAGAAAAATGTTTTTATATTTATTGAATTACGATATAAAAAGAGGTTGGAAGTATCCAACCTCTTCGACTTGGTCCGCAGACGTCCGCCTCATTACATTAGTATTATATGCCATTTATTAAAAAATATCAATACTTTATATACAATTTACAAAAATTTTTCTAAAATTGTTAATTTGTTAAAGGTGTCCGTTGGTATTATTTTATTATAAATTGATAAAGAATTTACATTTTGATATAAATTATCAATCAAATCTTTAAATTGCTTTATGAATTTTTTGATTTCATTCTTTGGTACTTTTAGAAGTTTCAATAAATAAGCTATCAGTATTATATAATCACAAATAGACTGAAACGTTACATTAGGTATCCCCAGTTCAATATTAAAGTATTTTGTTAATCTAAAACCAACATTGTCATTCTTGAATCTATTATCGTAGATGAAATTATTATGCGCAACAGAGTTTCTTAAGTCTTTAAGTGCATAAATCGCAACCTTTAAAGTATTCCCATCGCTGTCGAGAGATGTGTTTACCTTTAACTCCTGAGAAAGCTTCAATCTTAGGTCTTTGTTTAAACACTCATATAAGCGACTAAAGTCGCCTAGCGTTAGAATTTCGAATAACGCCCAAATAGGAACTTGCTCATCTTTTTTATAGAAATGCCCTATAATTCTATGGTCATAGTTTTTGGCCAAATCGCTGTATATTTTGGCCTTCAAGTCTGCCCTTTTCTTTGAAAGTTTAAAATGAGTTGGGTTAGTAGGAGCAAAGTCTTTATGTCCGTTAAAGCAAGTTTCAAATAAATCGACAAACTTGTCACTATTTCCATACTCTACAATGGCCTGAAGCATTCTGTTTTTTAAGGCAGTTTCAATAAACATTATATGAGGATAAATTATAGCTTTTGTTTGAGAGTCAAAATTATAAATCGCCTCCACCTGAGAAAAACCAGATAGATTTAAATTGTCACCTTTTTTGTTGTAAAATCTACAACCTTTATATGCATGATAGTAACCAATATTTAATAAAACATTCTTTTCCCTACTGCCATTAATATAAATACCTTTTTTATCTCGTAGGTATTTCATCAGCGAATTTGTTGTCCTTATTTTTTTCATTAGTCGCGATCTCCATCTCTTATGGATTATGATAACATATTAAGCATCAATAGTCAACCATGTATAAACTAAACACTATCGGGCAACTATAGTGAGTGTTACATTATAAAAAATATCCACCGGCGATTGAAGTGAACCCCATTTAGTAGACAATAAATAAAAAAACTTCATAGAGGGAGGCAAACAAGAGAAGGAGCTAGCTCCTTCTCTTGTTTTTCAGCCTAGTAGTATTGTAAAAGAGGAGCCAATCTTCAACAAGGGCTTGATATTCTTCCAAACTTGATATATTATTATTGTACAGAGTTTCTTTTTTGAGGATAGAATGGAAACTTTCCATTGGAGAGTCGTCTATGGGAGTGCCTTTCCTAGACATAGAGATTCTAATTCCATTAGCCTCACAAATGGCTTTGTACTCGTAAGATGTGTATTGGAAACCTTGGTCACTGTGGATGATGGTTCCATGCACATCTTTTCTTTTAGATATTGCCTCGTTGAGAGTGTTTGTAACTAATGGGATGTTATTGAACTTAGAAATCTTGTATGCTACGATTTTTCTGTCGAAGAGGTCTAGGATTGTTGAAAGATAGAGCCTTTTGCCGTTGAAGATTAGATAAGTTATGTCTGTTGTCCAGACTTGGTTTTCTTTGGATACATTAAAGTTTCTTTTGACCAAATCTGGCTTAACATTTTCTTGAATTCTTTTGTAAGTTGTATTGGGTCTAATGCGCTTAATATACTCGGGTTTAAGGTTATATTTAGCCATAATTCTAGCTACTTTTTTGTGGTTAAACGATACACCAAATTTAACCAACAAACCTTCCTGAATCCTACGATAGCCATAGGTATATTTAGACTCCTCAAAGACTTGTTTAATGAGGAGATAGTCGAAGTAATCTTTGTCTTCGCTCATGCGATATTTGTAGTATGTTTGCCTAGACAAATTGAGGACAGACAACATATTGTTTAGTTTATACCTATTGCTATTAGCAGAGATGAAGATTACTTTTTCTCTCGTTGTGCCTTTAGGAAGGCCTGGTAATTTTTTAGTATCTCATATCTTTCTTTGTAGTCTATGTTTTCTTCTTTTTTGGGTCTGCCGCGTTTCCCAGAATTAATGTTCCCATGTTTAACAGAGTATGCCCAGCCTTTTATGGTCCCCTTTGGGATCTTGTATTGTTTTGAGAGAAAACCAAAAGATTCTTTGCCGCTTAAAACAATGGAAACTATTTCGTTTTTGAGTTCGCTTGAATATTTATTAAATTTTTGACCTTTAGAAGCCATACAAAAACACCTCCTATGGCTATGATACCATACGAGGTGTTTATTGTGAAGTGGCTTTTTATTTTCGAGTTCCAAAATGGGGTTCACTTCAAACTTGGCGGATATTTTTATGTTTTTTTATTCTTCGGTTAGAGTCTCGTTAATTT
>CANQLN010000140.1 GCA_947624695.1 uncultured Bacilli bacterium | reverse complement strand
CAGCTCCAACCGCAGGACTTCATTTTACCAAAGAATTACTTGAAGAAATTAAAAAGATGGGCGTTACTATTTGTTATGTCACTTTACATGTTGGTTTAGGAACCTTTAGACCAGTCGAGGTTGATAATATTAAAGACCATCATATGCATAGTGAATATTATGAAATGAAAAGGGAAGTCGCCGATATTTTAAATAAAGCTAAAAGAGAAAATAGAAAGATATATGCTGTGGGCACTACTAGTACGAGAGTTTTAGAAACGGTAGCTACTAAATATGGAGAATTTAAAGAGTGTTCGGGAAATACTGATATCTTTATCTATCCTGGTTATGCTTTTAAAGCGATTGATGGTTTAATTACAAATTTTCATTTACCTAAAAGTACGCTTTTAATGCTTGTTAGTGCCCTAGCAACGAGAGAATATATTTTAAATGCTTATGAAGAAGCTAAAAAAAATGATTATCGTTTCTTTTCTTTTGGTGATGCCATGTTTATAAAATAGTTATCTTCTAATGGTATCTCTATCCCATAATTCGCCCTCTTTATAATAAACAAATCTTTGATTTAAAAGTTTTTCTAATTTTAATAAATAAGGGTCAAAAATTCCGAAGTTTAATTCAGCGAGTTCTTTTAACTCATCTTTTTGATTAGATATTTCATATATTTCTAATAAAACGAAACTAGGATCAAGCATCTTAATATAAAAATAAAAGATTTCATCACCATTTTTAAGACCTAATCCTCTTGAAGAGACAGTTAATTTTTGAGACACATTAAAAGAAAGAGTTAAAAACCCCGCGGAACGATCATGAAAATATGACCACCATTTAGCCACTAATTCATCTAATTCTTGAGTTCTCTTAGCAGTTAAATTTTTAAAGTTCGAAAATTTAATTTTCTTATAAAAATTAATAATTAAAGCCTGGGAATATATTGAATTTCTTTCCATTAGAAGGCCTCCTTTAGTAACTAATAAAATAACTTATTTTATTGATTATTGCAAGTGTTTTCTAATAATTTGATTTATGATATAATTTTAAGTGTGAGGAATTTTTTATGAAATTAGAATATACATTAAAGAAAAAATCAAGTAAAAATAGGGCCCGTTTAGGAGAATTTACTTATAATGGTCAAACTTATCAAACTCCGATGTTTATGCCAGTAGGAACTAATGCCACGGTTAAAACCTTATCACCCGAAGAAATAAAAGCCATTGGGTGTGGGATTATTTTAGCTAATACTTATCATTTATGGCTTCGTCCGGGGGAAGATATTGTTGCTGCCTCGGGAGGACTTCATAAATTTATGAATTATGATGGTCCCATTCTTACCGATAGTGGCGGTTATCAAGTTTTTAGTTTAGCTCGCCCTAAAGATATTACCGAAGAAGGCGTCCATTTTAAAAATCATGAAAATGGGGATAAATTATTTTTAACCCCAGAGAAATCGATTGAAATCCAACAAAAACTAGGTAGTGATATTGTCATGAGTTTTGATGAATGTGTTAAATGGCCAAGTACTCATGAATATATGGAAAAAAGTGTCGAAAGAACTCTTAATTGGGCAAGAAGAGGAAAAGATGCCTTTAAAAGAGATGATCAAATGCTTTTTGGAATTGTCCAAGGTGGAGAATATGAAGATTTAAGACGCCATTGTGCCGAAGAGCTTACTAAAATGAATTTTGATGGTTATTCCGTGGGAGGTACATCAGTCGGAGAAGATAAACCAACGATGTATAAAATGGTTAGTTATGCCACTAAGTATTTACCTGAAGATAAACTTCGTTATCTAATGGGAGTGGGAGACCCTATAGATTTAATTGAAAATGTCATGCGCGGCATTGATTTATTTGATTGTGTCTCTCCTACGAGACTCGCAAGACATGGGCATGCTTATACTCGCCATGGTAAAATAAATTTAAAGAATAGTAAATATAAAGATGATTTCACCCCTGTAGAAGATGGTTGTGATTGTTATGCTTGTCAAAATTATACTAAAGCTTATATTCGCCATTTAATTACCGCTGATGAAACCTTTGGAGCTCGTCTTTTATCTATTCATAATATTACTTTTTTAACTAAATTAATGGCAGAGATTAGAAAAAATATTCAAAGTGATAATTTAGAGGAATTTAGAGATAAATTTATATTAGACTATTATGGAGAGAACTATGAATACAAATAAAATAACAATTATTGGAAGTATTATTATAATTATTTTAATTATAACTATTCCTACTATTTATAAAGTGGTATCAATGCATCATGATAACTTATATAAAGTAGTAGAAGATAAAATAATTGAAAAAGCTAAAAATTGTTATAATGATGGTATTTGTTTAAATGAAAATATTACTTTAAAAGAATTATATGATCATAAATATTTAGAAAAAATGAGTGATCCTGTAACTAAAGAATATTATAATGAAAATTCTTATGTTACTATTAAAGATAATAAATATAAATTTATTGCTGTAGAATAAAAAACATAAAAGCACAGATATAATTGACTAATTAAAAGAAATACTATAGAATGTATTTTGGTTTAGAGCTGACAAAGACTTTGGTCTGTCAGTCTTTTTTTACAATCAATAATAACGATATGTAGGTAAATAAAGATTTAACTTGTAAATAAGTGCCGCGAGCACTTTATTTGTTTTGAAAATAAAATTATAATTTAATTGTACAATAATACGACATATGGTATTAAATTAGAATTTAATACCATATTAATATATCTATGTTAGACCATATTGATTATCATTCCAATAATCCATAAATAAATAAGAAGTATTAGGATAATCTCTAATAG
>CANQLN010000139.1 GCA_947624695.1 uncultured Bacilli bacterium | reverse complement strand
GCTCCTGAAGTACCTGGAAGTATTAATGAAGGAGGAGAACTTGGTTATAGTCTTTCGCATGCCTTTGGGGCAGTTTTAGATAATCCATCTTTAATCGCGGCTTGTGTGATTGGTGATGGGGAAGCGGAAACTGGTCCTTTAGCCACTTCTTGGCATGGCAATAAATTTATTAACCCCAAAAAAGATGGGATTGTTTTACCTATCTTACATTTAAATGGTTATAAAATAGCAAGTCCTACCGTATTTGCGAGAATTAGTGAAGAAGAGAGAATTAAATTTTTTGAAGGTTGTGGTTGGGACCCGATCGTGGTTGATGTTACTAGTACTCCTGATTATCATGAAGTAATGGCGGAAGCTTTAGAAGAAGTAGTTAAAAAAATTACTAAAATAAAAGAAAACGCTAAAAAAAATAAAGAATTTGTCCGTCCTAAATACCCGATGATTATTTTCAAAAGTAAAAAAGGGTGGACTTGTCCTAAAATAGTAGAGAAAAAAGAAGTTGAAGGCACCTTTAGAGCTCATCAAGTACCCATTCAAATTGATAAAGAAACAAAAGATGTAAGTCTTCTTAATGAGTGGCTTCATAGTTATCATCCTGAGGAATTATTTGAGCCAAACGGGAAAATTAAAAAAGAAATTTTAGATTTATGTCCTAAAGGGACGAGAAGAATGAGTGCTAATTTACATGCCAATGGAGGATTATTATTAGATGAACTTAAAGTCCCTGATTTTACTAATTATAAAATAGATGTCGTAAGAGGCAATACTTATTCAGAAGATATGCGCGTATTAGGTAGTTATCTAAGAGATGTTCTAAAACTTAATCGCCATAATTTTAAAATTTTTGGCCCTGATGAAGCTTTATCTAATCGTCTTAATAATGTTTTTATGGCTACTAATAGAAAGTGGGCTAATAAGATTAAAGATACCGATGAATATTTAAGTAGTGAAGGAAGTATTTTTGATAGTTATTTATCTGAGCATATGTGTGAAGGAATGTTAGAGGGTTATCTTCTTACCGGAAGACATGGCGTCTTCCATAGTTATGAAGCCTTTATTCGAATTATTGATTCCATGACAAGTCAGCATGCTAAATGGTTAAAAGTAACAAAAGAAATTCCATGGCGTTGTCCGATTGCTTCTTTAAATTATATTTTAACAAGTCATATATGGCAACAAGACCATAATGGCTATACCCATCAAGACCCAGGTTTTATCAATCATATAGTGACGAAAAAGGCGGATATTGCGAGAGTATATTTTCCGATTGATACAAATACTTTGCTTTCGACTGTCGATCATATTTTAAAAACCAAAAATTATATTAATGTGGTGGTCGCTTCAAAACATCCTAGTTTGCAATGGCTTACGATGGAGGAAGCGAAAGTTCATTGTAAAAGAGGTTTAGGCATCTTTGCTTGGGCCTCAAATAAACCCAACCATCCTGATGTCATTTTAGCGTGTGCGGGTGATACTCCAACTTTAGAGACAATCGCCGCTGCCGAGATACTAAAGAAGTATGCTCCAAGTATAAAAACAAGAGTAGTCAATGTTATTGATTTAATGCGTCTTCAAAGTAGAAGAATGCATCCTCATGGTCTAACTGATAGTGATTATGACCGCATATTTACTAAAGATAAACCGATAATCTTTGCTTATCATGGTTATCCCAATTTAATTCATGAACTTACTTATAATCGGGAAAACCGGAATATGCATGTTCATGGCTATTTAGAAGAAGGTACTATTACCACAGCTTTTGATATGCGCGTTCAAAATAAAATTGATCGTTTCCATTTAGTTTTAGATGCTTTAAAATATGTGGAAGAAACGGAAGAAACGGAAACCTTAAAAAATTTAATGCATAAAAAATTAAAAGAACATGAGAAATATATTAGAGAATATGGTCTTGATTTAGAAGAGATTAGAAATTTTCATTTAGAGGGTTAACATGAATATATATGATTTTGATAATACAATTTTAAAAGGAGATTCTTCGGTTAAATTTATTCTTTATTCTCTTCATCATCATCCCCTTTTAGTAATAAAAGGAATGTTTAAAGCCTTTTTCGCTTTATTTAAACCAAATAAGAAAAAAGGAATAATTAAAAGTCATTTATATAGTTTTGTAAAAGATATTCCTGATTTAGATAGTTATGTTAATAAGTTTATTTTGAAAAATAATCATAATATTAAAAAATTTTATTTAGAAAGACAAAAAGATGATGATGTAGTTATTTCGGCTTCTTATGATTTTATTATTGAACCTTTTTGTACTGCTTTAGGAATTAAAAATGTTATTGCGACTAAGTATGATACAAAAAAGGGAGTATTAATAGGTAATCATTGTAAAGGAGAAGAAAAGATTAAGAGATTTGATAAAGAATACCCGAATGCCTTAGTCGAGAATGCTTATTCTGATTCTTTTTCAGATATGCCCATGTTTAAAAAAGCAAAGAATGCTTATCTAGTTAAGGGGGAAACATTAGAACTTTTAAAAGATATTAAATAAACTAAATAAATATTATTTTTTCCTTAGCATAAAAATTAATAAGAGGTGTTTTAGGTTTGAAAAAAATAATAGTGTTATTTAGTTTTTTAGTGCTTCCCTTTTTTAAAGTAGTGGCCGAAGATATTACGGAATATAGTGAAAGTGCTATTTTAATTGAAGCCACCACGGGGAAAGTTTTATATGAAAAAGAAGCTAATTTAGAAAATGCTCCCGCCAGTATGACTAAAATAATGAGTATGATTTTAATTATGGATGCCATTAATAATGGAGCTTTTACGATGGAAGATAAAGTAGTTATTTCCGAAAATG
>CANQLN010000138.1 GCA_947624695.1 uncultured Bacilli bacterium | reverse complement strand
TGATTATCTAATTTACTTTTCAACGACTTATTTCCCATCATTATATGCTTCGGGAATTTCTAACAATAATCAATAAACTAGAAACAAGGTCTTGCTTTATTTAATAAATAATGTATAATATTTTTTGTACAAAGCAGGAATTTGTTTCAGTTGAGATAGTTACATATTCTACACGCTTTGTACTTTTTTGTGAAGTAAAACTTTGTTTTACTTCATAGACTTTTCGTTAGAAATTTAGTACAATATATATTGAATAGTTAATAAGGAGTTTTTATTATGTCAGGATGGCGGAACTATGATTACTACAACCACGTTAAAATAGGAAACCTTGGAGAATTATTAAATTTAACTCTGAAAGATTATAAAAATGATATAGCTTTTAGTTATCATATAAAAAATGAAAAAGTAAAGAAAACTTTTAAAGATGTATATCAAGATGTTCAAAATTTAAGTGGTTATTTTAGTGAAATTTATAAAAACAAGCATATTGCTTTGATTGGGGAGAATAGCTATAACTGGGTAGTTACATTTCTAGCCATTATTTTAAGTGGTAATGTTTGTGTAGTTATAGATAAAGATACTAGTAAAGATGACTTAATTAATTTACTTAAAAAGAGCGATACTAAAATAATTTGTTATTCTGAATATTATAATGCTTTTATAAAAGAGATGAAGTATAAAACGATTCCGATTGATGAGATAGAAGAATACCAAAAGGAAGGAAAAAAGAATTTTAAGAGATGGGTTACTAATGAAGAAAGTGATGCTGCTATATTTTTTACATCGGGAACTACAGGGGCTAATAAAGCGGTTGTTTTATCGCAAAAGAATATGGCATCGGATATTTATGCGGCCTCTTCGATATTTAAACCTTATGGCTCTGTTGTGAGCTTACTTCCTTTCCATCATGCTTTTGGTTTTGTCACCAGTATTTTAAAACCCTTTTATTATGGTAAAGAAATATATATTAACAGTAGTTTAAAATATGTTTTAAGAGATTTAAAAGAAAATAAGCCTAATACGATTTTTGTTGTTCCGGCCTTTGTAGAAACTTTCTATCGACAAATATGGAAAACAGTTAAGCAAAGAGGAAAAGATAAAACTTTAAAAAGAGGTATTAAATTAAGTAATTTTCTATTAAAACTAAATATTGATCTAAGAAAGAAGTTATTTAAAGACATCTTAAATGAATTTGGAGGTAATCTCGAGTACATAATTTGTGGTGGAGCTTACTTAGATTCTAAATATGTTAAATGGTTTCGCAGTATCGGCTTAGAAATTTTAAATGGTTACGGTATTACAGAATGTTCGCCAGTCGTATCAGTTAATCGAAATTTATATTACCGGGATGGTAGTGTGGGCCAAATATGCCGAGATGTAACTGTTAAAATAATTGATGGCGAAGTTTGTGTTAGTGGTGATATTGTTATGAAAGGTTATTATAAAGATAAAAAAGCCAATAAAGAAGTAATAAAGGATGGCTATTTCCATACGGGTGATTTAGGTTATTTAGATGAAGATGGTTTCTTATTTATTACCGGACGAAAAAAGAATATTATCATTTTAAGTAATGGTGAAAATATTAGTCCTGAATTAATTGAAAGCGAATTAATGAAGGATGAAGGTGTTGAAGAAGTTGTAGTATATGAAGAAGCTAATAAATTAATTGCTTGTATTTATCCTAGTGAAGAATACTTATCAAATCAGGAATATTTTGATGACCTTATTTATAAGTATAATAATGGTAAACCTAAAAATCATCAAATTGCGATGGCTGAGTTAAGAACCACAGAATTTGTTAAAAACAACAATGGCAAAATAATACGAAATAAAATAAAGGACGGAATATAAAATGAAAGAAGAAATAATTAGTTTAATTGCGGAGGTATTAGAAATACCTGAAGAGTCAATAAATGAAAAGACTAACTTAATTAAAGATTTAGATGTGGAATCATTAGACTTAGTAGATTTAGTCGCGGCTTTTGAAGAAAAGTATAATATCGAAATTTTAGATAAAGACATTAAAAATTTGCAAACGGTAAATGATATTATAAAATATATTGAAAATAAGAATGTATAAATTATATTTAGAAAAAAATATTACATCAAAGGATTTGTTAGCAAAAGTCTTAAAAGAAAACAACATTCATGATAAGATCGTTTATAATGAATATGGTAAGCCTTATTTAAAAAATAATGCGATTTATTTTAATATTAGTCACTCTGGTATTTATACGGCTTTAGTTATAGCTAATACTGAGGTAGGAATTGATATTGAAAGAATCCAAATGCCTAAAAATGCTTTATTACATATATGTACTGAAGAAGAAAGAAAATTAATAAATAATGCTGATGATTTTACTCTTATGTGGGTTAAAAAAGAAAGTTATGTTAAATATTTAGGAATGGGCATTTCTTATGGGCTTAAAAATGTTGATACAATAAAGATCAAAGATTTTATCATAAAAAAGGTTGGAAATTATTATATAAGTATTTATGGTAAAAATTTAAAGTAGTAGTTGGAGGTAAAAATGAATTTGCTGTACTGTGGGGATGCCAATATTATTGATGGCTTAGTAATATCTATATTATCACTTTTAAAAAATAGTGATGAAGAATTACATATATATGTATTTACTATGCGTTATGCAAATAAAAAGAAAAAATATGAACCACTTAGTTTGGATAATTTAAAAGTTATTGAAAAAGAAATGAAGAAAAAGAATAAAAATAATTTTTTGAAATTAATTGATGTTACTGATGAAGTCAATAGTTGTCCTCCAGAGGCTAATATTAAAACGTTTTTTACACATTATTGTATGCTTAGATTATATGCTGATT
>CANQLN010000137.1 GCA_947624695.1 uncultured Bacilli bacterium | reverse complement strand
ACTTAAAAATCTCTCAATTCCTTATAAACAAAGGATTTGGGAGATTTTACTCTTTCAAAACTGATAAATTCAGGATTTTATCCTCTCCTACTCTTTATTATGTCAACATTATATCATAAAAATGCAGAAATCTACATTTTTTCCAAATTTTTTTATTAAATTGTGTCAAATTGTGTTATTATAATATTGAGGAGTAATTGATAATGATAAAAGTTCTTTTTCAAATAAAAGCTAATAAACTCATTGTCCAAGAGAAAAAACGTTTAAAACAAGAACAAAAAAGTTTAATTAATACTAACGTTATTAGTCAAAATGAATTAGTTTTTAGTGATGAATATATTTTTCAAAATACCAAAATTGTCAATAATTTCATTAAAGAATTAGTTAATGATTATGGCATTGATACTTTAGTTATTAAAGAATTTAAAATTGCTCCGATGATTTTAAAAGTAGCTAGTAATATTTCTCATTTACATATTCTCCATCTTTTAGAAGAATCAAATTTAACTTATAAAATATGTAACGCTATTATAAAAACTAATACAATTAATTTTATTTCTGTTTATAGTTTACCAACCTTTCTTTTAGAAATGCTTGATAAAGAAAAAATTACTGTGGAAAGTCGTTCCGAAATGTTATTTATTAGTAATTTTATGAAAGATAACAATATGGAAAACTTTTCTTCCATATATTATAAAACTACTATTTATTTAAAACTTCCTTTATCAAAAGAAGATGAAGAAGACTTTATTGGTTTTATTAATATAAATAAATATTTAAAAAATATCTATATAGATAAGTTAAATAAAAATGATATAGAAAATATCTTAGATATTCTTTATTCTTTAAAACTTAAAAATATTAAAATTCATATTTCAGATAATATTCATGATGTAGAATTAATCGAATATTTAAAGAAAATTAATAAAAAGAATGCTCGAACTAATGGTATTTTATTTAAAATAGATTATAGTAAAGAATACTTAGAAGATAATTTAATGAATCAAATTCATATAAATACGATTAAAACTTGTATATTTATTTCTCTATTCTTAATTTCTTCGCTTGTCTTTTACGTTTTCTATTCTAATTATACCTCTATGCAAAAAGTAAATGATATTAAAAATGATATTAAAGAAATAATTGCTAAAAAGGAAGATGAAGTTCCAGAAGAAGAACCTAAAGAACCAGTTACTACCCCAGAAGAGGAACCAGAAGAAGAGCTTCAATTAAATGAAGATGTTGCGAGCCTATTAGAGATAAATGAAGATACGGTCGGATGGTTAAAAGTCAATAATACTAATGTAGACTACCCTGTAGTTCAAGCTGATGATAATGATTTTTATTTAAAAAAGAATTTTAAAAAAGAAAAAGATACCAGTGGTTGGATTTTTATGGATAGTCGGGCTGATGCCAAAAATTTAAGTCAAAACACCATTATATTTGGCCATAATATGTATTATAGTGGCGTTATGTTTGGAACTTTATATAAAACTAAATATTCTAGTTGGTATAAAAAAGAAGAAAACCAAATTATTGAATTTGATACCCTTTATCAAAAATTAAAATGGAAAATATTCTCTATTTATGTTGTTCCTAATACTAATGATTATTTAATCGCCGATTTTAGTACGGAAGAAAAATTCCAACAATTTATTGACTTAATTACCGATCGCAGTATTTATAATTTTAATACTCCTGTATCTAGTACTGATAAGATTATTACTTTATCTACTTGTTCTAATAATGGTAAAAATAGATTAGTTATTCATGCTGTTCTTCTTGCAGATTAACTAATCTTTTTTATTATTCTTTTTCCATTTTGAACTTAAATATCATCAATAGCTCTAAAGAAAGTAAAAAAGGACCGACCGCAGCCCCGGATATAAAATATATATCCTACATGCGCCACGATAGGTCCTTTTCTAATTCTATTTTATTATCTAAATATTCCTTTGTCAACAAAAATATGCGGACATTCAAAAATTTAAGAAATGACTGGAAATTACCAAATTTGTTACCAAATATATAAGAATTGGCAAAAAAGTTACTATTTTTACAAAAAACTTTCTTTAAAAAAAAGGAAATCAGTCTAAAAGCTACTAAATATATAAGTGAAAGGATAAAAAACTAAAAGTTTTTTAGGTATTATTATGGTTAAAATTAAAGAAAGAAATTATGAAGATATAACAAACATTTATGAAAAGAATTTAAAATTAAATAAAGGCAAAGTATATGATGCTAAATATTATGAACACCATGGCAAAAAATATTATGTTGATGGTAAAAAAGTAGTATTAGATTATACTCCTAAAGAAAAAGAAGTAGGAATATTTTTAGCAAGGTTACTTAAGAAAGATATTTATATGCTTCCTAAAGTAAACTATCCTAAAAATATTCAAACCTCAGATTACATGGTAAAAGATACAAATGAAAAATGGGATTTAAAAGAAATAAAAGGTAGTGGAAATAGAAATATAGATAGTAAGATAAAATCTTCTCAAAATCAAGCATATAATTATATTATAAGTACAAAAATACATATAAATAAAGAAAAGTTAATTCAACAATTAATAAAAATATTTAATGATCCAAACAGAAAATGGGTAAAGCAAATAATATTAATAGATAGAGACAAAATAATAAAAGCCTATAAGAGAAAGTAAAAAAGGACCGACCGCAGCACCGGATATAAAATATATCCTACACGCGCCACGATAGGTCCTTTTCTAATTCCATTTTATTATCTAAATATCTCCTTGTCAACAAAAATAATCTATGTTAGACCATATTGATTAAAGAGACAAAAAATGATATTATAAAAAAGAGATGATAAAAATGAATGAA
>CANQLN010000136.1 GCA_947624695.1 uncultured Bacilli bacterium | reverse complement strand
AAATTAATATGAATATTATCTACTCCTTGTTCTATGGATACAACATTAGCTGAACCTGTTTCAATATTTATATTTGTATTTGTTTCACTATCGGTGACATTTAATGTATAAAAAGCATAAGTTGCACTTATTACTAATACTATTAGAAATACTATCGCTACTGTTGTTCCCATTATGACTTTCTTTTTATTATTTTCATTTATCATATTTGCCTCCAAACCATAGGTATATTTTAACTATCATGTAATTATTATAGGCAAAATATACCTATATGTCAATAGGTATAGAATAACTACGATACTATATATTTGGAGGAAAAAAAGTGAATAGACTTAAAGAATTAAGAGAAGATAGAGACATTTATCAAAAGCAAATTGCCAAATATTTAAATATTGATCAATCAAACTATAGCAAATACGAATTGGAGAAAATTAATATACCTATTGATATATTAAAAAAACTTGCTGATTATTATAATACAAGTATTGATTATATATTATATAGAACCGATGAAAGGAAACCTTATAAAAAATCAATCATAAAATAATTAAGATTAAAATTTGTGTTATTAAGTGTAATATTTAAAATATTATACTTTTTATTTTTGCTATATTCTTGTTTCATATTGATACATTCTATCTATTTATTTGTTTTCGTAGGTAAAATATACCTATATATCGGTAGGCATATTATAACTACTGTACTATGTATTTGGAGGAAACAAAATGAATAGGCTTAAAGAATTAAGAGAAGATAGAGATATTTATCAAAAACAGATTGCGAAATATTTAAATGTTGATCAATCAAATTATAGCAAATATGAATTAGAAAAAATTAACATACCAGTTTATGTATTAAAAAAGTTAGCAGATTACTACAATACCAGCATAGATTATCTTTTATATCGAACCGATGAAAGAAAACCATATAAAAAATCTATTATGAAATGAAAAAAGAACTAAGATAAAACTATAAATCCTAGTTCTTTTTATTAACAAGTAATTGACCAGCCATTAAATATATTGTTCCATTTTCTTTTAAAAATTTATCTTTATTACTATTAAATACTTTAATTACTTCATCTAAAGTATCACCATCTGCTGTTATATAATAAGAATAACCATTCTTCGGAATTAATAATTGTTGATTAGGATAAATATAATCATCCATATTAAGTCCATTCATACTAGCAAGTAATTCCGGATTAATATTATATTTTCTCGCAATAGCGTAAAGACTATCTCCAGTTTCAACAGTATAATAATTAAAATAATCTTTACTACTAGCAGGAACAATTAATTCCATATCTTCTCTTAAACTATCTAAAAAATAAATATTATTTAAATCTTGTAAAACTTTAACACTGGTATTAAATTTTCTAGCAACACTATCTAAATCTTCGCCTTTACTTAATTTATAACTTTCAAACATATAACACCTCTAATATAAGGTATGTTAAAAAAATTAAGATGTTATTTAAAAAATATAGATAATATTATCATTATTAAAGTTCCATTCAAAACTACTTAAAAGTTTAACTTCTCCAACTTTATTATTGTACATCATTAAACTATCTTTAGCTAAATAATAAATAGTATCATCTTCAACTTTAATTATTTTACTAACTTCTAAATTAGATATCTTTACTAAATTATTTTCAATAGCTTGATATAAAAGATTATTTTGTAATTTATATTCAGGATAATAATTTGAATTTAAAAAATTTAAATTATTAACTACAATATCTTTAAAATTCTTCTTTACTAATTTATTATTTTCTAAAATTAAATAATCAGTTTCTTCAATCTTTTTATTTATTAAATTAATTTGATATTCTTTTTCTTCTTTTTTATCTAATAAATAAACTTTATTTTTATATTCTCCTAAAAAGACACTGTCAAAAGATATAGGAGTCTCTAATTTAATTTCTTCATAAGTACCATTTTTGATATTTATGAAATAAATTTTGGAAAAATAATGAGTTTCATTATAATCTGGAACGAGTACATATTCTTTACTTTGATAAATTAAATTTAAAGTATAAATATCATTATTAAATAAGTTAATATTTTTATTTTCTTTTGGTGTTATAGAATAAAAACCTCGATAATTAAAAACTAAATAACTTTTATCATTTAAATAATTAAGTTCTATTTTTTCATATGACTTATCTAAATTAGTTATTTTACTATATTTATAATCATCTATTTTTAGATTACTTAAATTATAGGTATGAATTCCTTCTTCATTTTTACATAAAGGATAGAAGTTAAAATCTTTTCCTTCGGGTAAAAGACATTTTTCATCTTCACTTTTATATTCTAAAACATTAGTGACTAATTCTCTTTTTTTAGTATATTTATGATTAATTAAAAAAGAATAAGTATCATTTTCATCTTGAACTAAAAAAGTATAATAACCAGTTTCTTTATTATATAACTCTTTTATTTCATATTTATTAACTTGATATTCTTTGGTATAAGAATAGGGTTTAAAAGTAAAAATTAGAAATGTACAAAAACAACTTATTAGAACAATAATAAATAGACATAATTTAATCTTCTTTTTTCGGCTCTCCATACTTCTTTTTCTCTTTCATCATAAATTCGGAAATAGTTGTTTCAATTTCATCTAAAGCATTAATCGAAATATTAGTTAAAACGACTACTTCTTTAACTGTATCGATTGTTACTTTACCCCAAATTAAACCTCGATAGATTTCCATATCATTATATAAATCAGGAGTTATAGAATAAAGAAAACTACCCCAAGTAAGTCTTTTATGTCCTAATAAAATTCTTTTATTAGTAAGGACAATAACAAAAGTATTAAATATTTCGCTAAATTTTTCATTCTTTTGAGCGCAAAAAGCA
>CANQLN010000135.1 GCA_947624695.1 uncultured Bacilli bacterium | reverse complement strand
AATGATGAAAGACCACCGGACAAAAGGTTTTTCTTCCTTAATAAAAAGAAGATTTGTCATTGGTTCTTACGTTTTACAAAAAGAAAATCAAGAAAAATATTTTGTTAATGCTCAAAGAGTGAGAAGATTAATCGTCGATAAAATGAAGGAATTATTCCAAAAATATGATGCATTAATTATGCCAGTTAGCACTGGTCCTGCTCCTTACATTGATGGTAGTAAAGATGAAATAACTAAAGATAATACTACTAATTTAGAAGAACATTTACAAATTGGTAATTTTGGTGGTTTTCCATCTATTACGATTCCAAATGGCTTTGTAAGTAATTTACCCGTAGGCATTAATATAACTGGTAAATGCTATGATGATGCAAATGTTTTAAATATTGCTTATGCTTTAGAGAGTAAAATGCCTTATAAAAATCAAATTGCTCCCTTATTAAAGGAGGAAGATTATGAATAAATATAAAGCAGTTATTGGTTTAGAAATGCACTGTGAAATGAAGAGTAATTCTAAAGTATTTTCCAGTGCTGAAAATTCTTATAATGATACTCCTAATGCGAATATTAGACCTATTGATATGGCTTTTCCCGGAACTTTACCTACTGTCAACTTAGAATGTATTAGAAAAGCTTTATTAATGTCTCTAGTATTAAATTGTAAGCAACCAGAATATATGTATTTTGACCGGAAAAATTATTATTATCCCGATTTACCAAAAGGATATCAAATCACGCAAATGCACGACCCTGTGGGTGTAAATGGTCATATTACTATTGAAGTTGATGGTGAAGAAAAAGAAGTTTTAATTCATGATATTCACTTAGAAGAAGATAGTGCAAGTCTTGACCATTACAGTACCATATCTTTAATTGATTACAATAGAGCAGGAGTACCTTTACTAGAACTTGTAACGGAACCATGTTTTTCTTCATCTAAAGAAGCCGTTATGTTCTTAGAATACATGCGAAGATGCTACCAATATTGTGATGTTTCCGAAGCAGATACCAAAAAAGGCCAAATTCGTTGCGATGTCAATGTTTCCATTATGGATGAAGATGCTACGGAACTCGGAACTAAAGTCGAAATCAAAAATATTAATTCTTTTGCTAATGTGGCAGCAGCGATTGAATACGAAATTAAAAGACAAAGTGAGTTAAAAGATGCGGGCCGCTACGATGAAGTAGAGCAAGAAACGAGAAGGTTTGATGAAGAAACTGGTACAACCATTAGAATGAGAGGCAAAGTTGATGCCATCGATTATAAATATTTTATCGAACCAAATATTCCGAAATTTAAAATTGATCCAGCTTGGCTTCAAGAAATAAAAAAGACCATTCCGGTTTTACCAAGAGAAAGAAAAATAAAATATATTAAAGACCTAGGTTTAACCGAATATGATGCTAATATTATCATTAAAGAAAAAGAATATGCTGATTATTTTGAAGAATGTGTCTCTTTAGGAATGAATCCTAAAACAGTAGCTAATTATCTGACTGTGCAAATAATTGCTTATTTAAATAAAGAAGGTATTACTTTAAAAGAATTTTACTTAACACCTAGTTTATTAAAACAAATTATTGAAGAATTAGAAAAAGGAACCATTTCTTCTAAACAAGCGAAAGAAATATTTAATAAAGCCCTTTTAGAAAAAAAAGAACCGAAAACTTATCTAGAAGGAACAACGCAATTATCCGATGAAAAAGTTTTAGAAGATATCATTACTCAAATTTTAAATAATAACCAAAGTCAAATAGAAGAGTATAAAAATGGCAAAACTAATTTATTTCAATATTTTGTTGGTCAAGTTATGAAAGAAACTAAAGGTAAAGCCAATCCTAATATGGTAAGAGATATATTAACAGATAAACTAAAATAAAAAGGGAACATTCAGTTTACTGAATGCCTACCCACTATATAGTGTTAGACACTTATTCTAGCAAGTGTAATGTGAATCCCATTTCTTAAGCAAAAAAGAGATGGGGTTTTTAATAAGTATCTTTTATTTAAAATTTTAAAAAATAGATATACATATTTAAATTAAGTATCAATTTTTCAGCGTTTATATTATAATCATACAAAGAGGTATATTAATGAATAATGATACAGAAAAACTAATAAAAAGACTCCAAATTGGATTTAAGAACCAGTATAAAAGTGGAATATATGGTTATACTCAAAAATTTTTTGCTTACAATTCCAATAAAATTGAGGGTAGTACTCTAACTATTAAACAAACTACCGCCATTTTTGATACTGGTTCTTTAGGCCCCGCCGATAGTTATATCAGAACTAAAGATATTGAAGAGGCTACAGGTCACTTTTTAATGTTTAATAATATGCTTAGTAATTTTAAAGAACCATTAAGTGAAAAAATAATTAAAAAATACCATTATCATTTAAAAAGTGGAGTATTTGAAGATATCGCTAATGGCTTTCCAATCGGTGAATATAAAAATAGAGCCAATATAGTAGCGGATGTTAAAACGATTAGTCCTACTGAAGTGCCAAATAAAATGGGTGAATTATTAAATAAATATAATAAATTAGAACAAGTTACTTTAGAAGATATAGCCAAATTTCATGTTGCTTATGAAGGTATTCATCCTTTCCAAGATGGCAATGGGAGAACAGGACGAATTATTATTTTCAAAGAATGCTTAAAAAACAATATATTTCCTTTAATCATTGAAGATGATCGAAAGCAAGAATATTATAACGCTTTAAATGAAGCCCAAAAAAATAATGATTATAAAAAAATAATTGATTTATTTTATCAAGAGCAAAAAGTATATTACGATAACGTTAAAGATTTAATTTAAACAGATATAAGGTGAATTTTGGAAAGGATATTCGAAATAGATATTCGAATTAAAAAAGTCAATAGCCAATAAAGGTAAACTTTA
>CANQLN010000134.1 GCA_947624695.1 uncultured Bacilli bacterium | reverse complement strand
TATAAATTTTCGACTTATGCAACTTGGTGGATTAGACAAGCTATAACTAGAGCTTTAGCTGATCAAGCAAGAACTATTAGAGTTCCGGTTCATATGGTTGAAACTATTAATAAAATGGTTAGAATTCAAAGACAAATGACTTTGGAATTAAATAGAGAACCATCCGAAGAAGAATTAGCCAAAAAAATGGGTATTTCGGTAGAAAAGGTAAGAGAAGTTATTAAAATTAGTCAAGAACCTGTATCTTTAGAAACCCCCATTGGGGAAGAAGATGATTCACACTTAGGAGATTTCTTAAAAGATGAAAGTAGTCTTTCTCCTGAAGAATACACCGAAAATGAAATTTTAAAAGAAGAAATAAAGGATGTTTTACAAACTTTACAACCAAGAGAGCAAGAAGTTTTGGAATTAAGATTTGGGCTTTCGGATGGAACTTGTCATACTCTTGAAGATGTCGGCAAAAGATTTAATGTTACAAGAGAGCGGATTAGACAAATTGAAGCGAAAGCTTTACGCAAGTTAAGACATCCGTCAAGAGCTAAGAAATTAAGAGATTTCTTAGAATAAAACATGAATAGCGAAAGAATAAAAACTTTAGCATCTTTTGTTTCTTTAGAAGATAATGTTTTAGATGTTGGTTGTGATCATGGTTATTTAAGTATATATCTTTACAAAAACCATTTATGTGCTTCCGTTTTAGCTAGTGATATTTCATCTTCGGCTTTAGACATGGCCAAGAAAAATTTTTCGAAATATCAAGTTTCTATTAAAGCCTATGTTAGTGATGGTTTTGAGAGTGTCGATGCTTATTTTGACACCGCTGTTATTGCGGGGATGGGAACTTCAACTATTTTGCATATTTTAGATAATCATAAATGTCCTAATAAATTAATTATAAGTAGTCATAATGATTTATTTAAATTGCGAAAAACTTTAAATAAGAAAGGTTTTAAATTAGTTAAAGAAGCATCTATTTGGGAAAATGGTCATTATTATAGTATTATGTTATGGGAAAAGGGACGTCAAAAACTAACAAAGTCAGAATTACTTTTTGGTATTTCTAAAAGTAGAGATTATTATTTATATTTATTTAAAAAAAATAAAGAACTTTTAGAAAAAGTTCCTTTCTTAAAACGTTTAAAATTAAGATATTTAAATTATTTATTAAAAGGTCTTATTGAAAAAAAGTAGGACCTTTTTGATTGGAAATATTAAGATTGTTAATTTTTTCTTTTAGGGGTTTCATATTTTTTTCTGTATTAGTCATAATTTTATTTGTTGTCATATTTCCCAATTCTTTTAACATACTAAGGGCATTACGAGCATTACTTACCATGGGTTTTGCTTCTTTATAAAGGGGAATAATTTGATTTACGACTCCTAAAGTTTTGTTAATTCCTCCTAAGATTTTGGGAATAGTTAAAGTAGAGGGGAAAATTCTTGGGCCAAACATATAACTCACCTAATATATTTTATGCAATTAGTGACTAGCAACACACTAATATTTATGCTATAATTTTGAATAGAAGAATAGCAAGGAGTACAAGATGGCCGAGGTAAAAGAAAAAAAATACTGGTATGTTACTTTAGGTGATTTTTTTAGAAATATTTTTCTTACCTTTTTTGCGATAATTACTTATTCTTTAATTGGTATCAAGGCTTGTACTTATGATTTATTTGTTTATTTATATAACACCATTGTTTGGCGTTTAGGAAAAGGTTATAAAAGAACGAAAGAACCCGCTAATTTAGTAGCACTTCAAACTGAAAAAACCAAGAAAAAAGAAAAGACTTATAATTATAGTGCTAAAACTTTAGCTAAACTAGAAGCTGATTATCGAGAACTAGTTCGGGATTTGCAAACAACGGGAGCTACTAGATCTAAAGAAACAAATGCTTATTATTTTAAAGTTCGAGATAAACAAGGAAAGATTATTACAGGTACAATGAATGGTCTTTCTAAATTAGATATTAATGCTTTTTTAGTTAATGAAGGTTATCAAGTTTATAGTATTAAAACTAGTCCTTTAATTAATTTCCTTTTTAAAGATACTTCTTTAGTAAGTCCCAAAATGTCTACCAAAGAATTAGTTTTTTGGCTTACTCAATTATCAACTTATTTAAAAGCCGGAATAACTTTAAATGATGCGATTAAATTGCTTTCGAAGCAAGTATCTAAAAAGAAGAGTAAAGCTAGGGCTTTCCAAGCCATTTCTTATGAACTTACTTTAGGTTCTTCTTTTTCCAATGCTTTAGAAAAACAAGGCGATATGTTCCCGGCATTATTAATTAATATGGTCAAAGCGGCTGAAGCTAGTGGTACTTTAATTGAAACTTTAGAAGATATGGCCAATTATTATACTGAAGTTGATGAAACTAAAAAAGAAATGCGGAGTGCGATGATGTATCCAGCAATTATTAGTGTTTTTGCGATTGCTGTTATTGCGGTAATAATGATTTTTATCATTCCCGAATTTGTTAAAATATATGAAAAGCAAGATATTGAAATTTCTGGTATTACGTTATTTGTTATTAATGTCAGTAATTTTTTAAGAGATAATATTATTAGTATTTTAGGAATAACTATCTTTTTATTAATCGTTATCATTATTGCTTATAAAAATATTAAAAGCTTTAGAAGAGCAGTTCAAACATTCTTTATGCACATTCCGGTTATTAAAGATGTTATCATTTATAATGAACTCGCAATATTCACTAAAACTTTTGCTTCTCTTTTAAGAAACAATGTCTTTATTACGGAAAGTATTGATATTTTAAGTAAGATTACTAATAATGAAATTTATAAGGGTATTTTGTTTAAAACAATCAATAATATTGTTAAGGGCGAAAAAATATCTGAAGCTTTCCAAGACCATTGGGCTGTTCCCGAAGTAGCTTATTATATGATTGTTACGGGAGAGTCAACTG
>CANQLN010000133.1 GCA_947624695.1 uncultured Bacilli bacterium | reverse complement strand
AGAAGTTGCTTCTGATTGAGTTGCTATTGCATAGTTACCAACATTTCCAAGTCCTACCTGTGTTTTGGTTACTGTATGCGGATTATCTTTATTATTGATATGATTATTAAGATTTTGTGTCAATGTTTTACTAGTTTCACTTAAACTTGTTGTAACTTTTTTCTCTAAAGCATTTAATGATTCATTTAAAGAATCCTGAGTTACAAATAGTAATGATTGACTTATCTCAACCGTTATATTCTCTAAATCACCTACAGCAAGGATAACATCTATCAACTGTTCTGTAACAGCTCCTCCTGATGGAATAAAGGATGCAGTATCTCCACAGTTATTATATGCTAACATATACTCTTCTTGGTCTTCGCCAGTTGTTAATCTAGCAAATATACCAATTTCTTTCCAATAGAATCCTTCTTCAACATCTCTACCATATAAGTTACCACCTAATAACATAGTGTTATCTTCCTGTACTTTAGAACGGGCAATGTCAAGTCTTTGCTTTGGACTAACTAAATCAGTTAATTGTCTGCCTTGATTTTCAGGTTGTTCCCCATCCCCCATCTTGATACAGGTGAATTGTAAAGTATGACCGTTAAGATGTCTAACTAATAATTCTATTCCCTTATCAGTAAGGTCTAGTCCTTCGAACATATTTCTTACCTCCTTCTATTATTATTTTATCTTTTATACTATGCTGAAGTATCTACCCATAGAGTAGTTACTCCTTCTTCTTCAGCTGGTTGTGTATCTGAAAGTACTATCTTAACTTTATCTGTATTCTTTTTATTCTCAACACTAATATTCAATGCTGTAATAGCATCTGATATCGCCTTATTCATTTGTGATGTTGTACTGTACTCACTTAAATCTATCTTTGTAGTTCCTAATAATTCTGGTTTGTTATTTATAAACATATATTCATCGTAATAATTGTTTTGTTCTCGTATTGATACTGGAACCATATAGATTATGTTTTCCTCTTTAACATCTTCTATTGATGTTACTATTTTTTTTTGTAACTTATCTATTGTGGCTATTGCCGAAGATATTTTTGTATCTACTTCCTCATCAGTAATGAAACTGGAATCGTTTGTTAATTGGCTTGTTGATTTAGGGATTTTAGATTCTAGCCCATCCCATTTTTGTATTTGTGATTTGGCAATATCTTTAACATATTGTGGAACTGTTGGGTCAGATTCATCAATTCCACCACTTGCGGCTTTGTATACTTCATCATCAACATATTGTTTATTTGCGGCTTGATTATTCTCTGTTGGTTTTGGTACCTCTGGCGATTCATTGAATGTTTTTCTTCCTTCAATTGTTTGCTCGCCAGTTAATTTAACATTCGCCTTATCCTTATTGTTTGCTGATTCCTTGGTTTCATATTTCTTTAAATCATCTAAAGTAGCATAATTACTCAAATCAATAATCTTAGTACCAATCATTTCATACTTGTCATTTGCTTCTAACCAAATATATTCTTTGTATTCATTACCAGTTTCTGATTTACTAGCTGGTTTAAAATATATTGTACCAACCACTCCCTTTTCTGGTAAAACATCTACTATCTGAATATCTAGTTTAGTTAACTTTCCTAATTCCTGCGTAATTGCTCTTAATACATCTTCCGCCGTTTGATAACCGGCTTTGTTGATTATAGTAATACCATCAGCATTCTTTTTCATTTGATTATCGATAATATCGAAATTATTATTAAAATCTTCTATGTTGTATAAATCTTCTCCGGCTGGCTTAATTAGGTTAAAGTTTAAAGTTCTGATAGCCATACTTATTCTCCTCCTCTCAATCTATTATGTTTATAGGCACTTATTCTATTATGGGTTAACTTATGTAAATCATTATGCGTAGCTCCATCTTTTGGAATTTCAGGACCTTTAACAATAATGGTATCTATCATAGTATTGATAGTTCTTCTTATAATATCGGTTGTTTTAATACCTATATTGTAATTCCCTTCCTTTAAAATTTTCTTTATTTTTATTTCGTTGTTTACTATTTCGAAATAATCTTTATCATCACCGATTAACTCATAAGTGAATGGTGCCACCACATTAGATTCAAAACTAAATATAATTGTGCCGACTTTGGTTTCAGGCGCTTCTTCCATAAACAATTCTTCATTGTATAATTTATTTATAGTTGTAACTAAGTCTGGGTCTTTATATTGTGGGTAATCTTCTGGATTTGGAACATTGTATCCACCATTGACTTTATACTTAGTACCATAGGTTACAATTCCACCATAGTTGGCAAAAGTGTCCGCAATCATCGGACCACCTATTAACATCTCTATATTTGCTGGAATAGCATTTCTTAATTGTAATTGTATCTCGGCCATCATCTTAGTATCAAGACCTGATAGAACTATACTTAATTCGTATCTATCATAGTCCATATATACAGTGAAAGCATCTGGGTCTCCAGTTATTTCGGTAAGTTTATTTATTAACCATCTCATTGTATATGGTAATTTACTTTGTAAGAAGTTTATTATTCTAAATCTTCTTAACTCTAATGAATCGGCATCACTATGTGCTAATCCTAACGCTTTTTCCCATTTCTCTATACCATATAAATCCGCATCTGCTACAATTACTTGTTTTATTACATTATCAATCTTTTTATCTACTCCTTGTAATTCTATATCAAGGTCTTCATTTATTATTCTAAATTCCTTAACATCTTGAAGGACTTTTGGTAAGTAATCGTGTATACTAGCCATTGATTACCACATCTCCTTCCCTTTTAGGAATTTCTTCTGATTCCAATTCAACGTTAGCACTGCCACCATCTATTTGAATATCGGTTACATCGATTACTCCGGAAACTCCTAATAATCGAATTTCTAATTGACTAATTCTAACTGTAATATGGTCTTCTTTATCCCAATCTTTTGCAAGGTTTGATAAGTATTGGTCTACTACTTCATTAACTTTA
>CANQLN010000132.1 GCA_947624695.1 uncultured Bacilli bacterium | reverse complement strand
GTGGCTTCAAAGTCTCCTGTATGTCCGACCATATCAGGATTAGCAAAATTAACTAAGATAAAATCATAATCTTGCATCATACATTCGATTACTTTTTTCGTAACAGGTACTGCACTCATTTCTGGTTTTAGATTATATGTTGGTACTTGGGGAGATGGAATATGAAAAGTACTGCATTTATTAATCTTGCCATTATAACCTCCATCAAAGAAATAAGTAACATGAGGAAACTTTTCTGTCTCGGCAATTCTTGCTTGAGTCAAATCTAGTTGCTCTAAATATCTTCCTAAAGGATTAGTAATAACGGGATCCGGAATAAAGTTATTAGTTTTAATATTTTCATCTATAGGTAAGAAACTATACACCTCTAAGTTATCCATTTTATAAGGATTAAAACCATCAAAATCGGAATTTACAAAAGCCGAAATAATTTGTTTGGCTCGATCAGCCCGATAATTCATCCAAATTAAAACATCACCATTTTTAATATGACTATTACGATTCACCACAATAGGTCTTATAAATTCATCCGTAATGTCTTTAGCATACATTTTTTCAAGTGTTGCTTTAATATCACTACCATCAAGACCCACACTTTTTACAACTAATTCATAATATATCTTCGTTCTATCATAATGTTTATCTCGGTCCATGGCAAAATAACGACCGCATATAGTGGCAATATCACCTGTCTTTTTAGTCTTAATAGCTTCTTCTATTTGACTAATATATTTATAAGCATCATGAGTACCGGTATCTCTTCCATCCGTAATTAAATGAAAATGAATTTTCTTAAAACCATTTTTAACTAAGATATCAAAAAGTTTTAAAAAATCATCAATCCCTGCATGAACATTACCATCACTACAAAGCCCCATTAAATGAATATCTTTATCTTTACTTAATAACAATTTTTGAAAAGTTTCATTTTCTAAAACATCACTTTTTAAAAATTCATCAACTAAAGTTTCATTTTGTTTAATTAACCGGCCGGCGCCAATGGTAGAGTGTCCTGTCTCACTATTCCCAAATTGACCTTCATGTAAACCTACTGCTTCTTCGGAAGCTGCTAAAACTGAATGAGGGTACTCTTTCCATATCTTATTAAAACACAACATATCGGCTTCTTTAATGGCATTTCCTTTTGCTTCTTCTCTTAAACCAAATCCATCTAAAATTATCGTTAGTATCTTTTTCATTGTTTCACCTTGCCAATAATATATCACAATCGAAAAAAAATTACAATTTCTGCAATCTTTTTATCTTATCTTTTATTTTTGGAATAACTTCTTTTTAAAACTCTTCCATTTGCAGACTTTAATGAATAATCCAAGTAATTATTTAATTCTTCGGTAATTGCCTCCGCAATTTGTTCATTTTCTTTTACTAATGATATAGGTTCATCTATAGGAATAGCCCTTTCTTCCATTAAATATAGTTTTCCTTCTTTAGATAATTCCAATTCTTGCTCTGTTGCATCTTTCATTTCTAAAGCCTTAGAAAGTTGAATTTCATTAGCTTCTTGTTCTCTAATTTCAGTATGTTCCGCATGTTTTAAATAGATACATAGTCCTCCAAAAATACCATCAAATAATGCTAAGGTTAATAAATTATACGATTCTAAAATATCTTTTATAATTTCCAAATTAGTACCAATAAGACTTATTAAATGAACATAAAAAAGAAAATGAGCAACTTTAATTGTCAACTTATTATCTTTTATATCTTTTTGAAACTTATTAATAATTGCCTCTAATAATTCTAATTTATTTTCTAACAAAAGCGCTCTTTTAGAATTAAGGCTTTTAAAAATTTCACAATTTTGATTAGTAACATATTTTTTGTTATCTGCTGATTTAATAAATTCAATATTCATTTCAAAACACCTTTGAATATTATAACATGAATATTACATAAAAAAAGAAAAAATTAATTTTCTTTAATTATAAACTAAATTATTATCTACTTTTAAACGATCCGCTAAAGTTGTAATATATTCTGCATTTGTTGGCTTATCGCGATTGACGTTTAAACTATTGCCAAAAATGCTTTCCATCAAATTTATATCGCCTCTATTCCAGCTGATTTCAATCGCATGGCGAATAGCTCTTTCCACTCTCGTTGGCGTAGTATGATATTTAAGCGCTATTTGCGGATAAATATCTTTCGTAATATATGCAATAGAATTCTTTTCTTTATAAACCATTAAAACTCCATCTTTAATAAATTGATAACCTCTAATATGGGATGGGATACCTAAATTGTGAAGCATATCAGTAACGATTGCTTCTTGATTAAATAATTTGTTTTGACTATTAGCCTTGTAATTAACATTTAAAATTCTCTTTTCTAAACTAAGAAAATTCAAAGGTTTTAACATGTAATAGTCAACTCCAAAGGAATTGGCTTCTTCTAAAATGTTTTCTTCTTTAAAAGAAGTCGTAATAATAACGCTCTTTTTTATTTCTCTTTTTTCTAGTTCGCTTAAAATATATAAGCCATCTAGTCTTGGTAGAATCAAGTCCATAATAATTACATCAACATTATTATCGTTATTTAAGATGTAATTTAAACCTTCCTCTCCATCATTCTTACAAGCTACTACTTTAATTACTTCATGACTACGGAAATACTTCTCGATGTCCTTAGTTAAAGATTCATTACTGTCAATAACTAAGACATTAATGTTAGTTTTCACTATTTCACTCTCTTTCTTTCATTATTTTTGTACTGCTTGTAAAAACATTATAAAAGATTTTCCGACAAAAATCCATAGGAAGTTTTGACAAGTTTTGTCAAACAATGTAAATATTTGTCGAATAATGACGAAAATCTCATGAAAAATTACCAAAATTAAGATTAGGGGTATTAAAAAATGGCTTAAAATGAACTGTACCCCAAAATTTAGACAATAATAAAAAAAGAGGGTATGTAAGAAGTATAACTATTAAAGGTTATGCTTT
>CANQLN010000131.1 GCA_947624695.1 uncultured Bacilli bacterium | reverse complement strand
CTACCTCTTTTATATACACTGCTTTTCTCGTATAAGTTCCAACCGGTCTAATAATATCTTCTAGCGTTTTTAAATCTAAAGCTGCTATTTCTTCTAAACTATACTTAAATAACTCTTCTGTTACCATATTCACTCTTTTATCAGTAGTTTGAGCTGATAAAATGGTAGCCATTAATAACTCATAATCTTTAGTATAATTAAGTTCACATCTTGGATTAGGAATTAATTTATCCAATTTTTCTATTACTTCTTCACTACTTATTTTCATCTTCATCTAACCAATTATAATCCATTATAAAGCTTTCTTCTAATTTTTTATTTTCATATCTATTTTTTAAATAATTATCCACATCTTCTTTAGTCTTAAAACCTTTTTTATTCCATTCATACAAAATAGTATCAATATATCTAATCGAAGTTGCGCCATTATAAACGGCTTCTTCTAAAGCTTTTAAAATTAATTCTTCGCTATACATTTTTTCAAGCCAAGCTTTAATTATTTCAAATTCCGTTCCCGTTAAAGGTCTTCTAAATTCGCTTTCAAATTTTGTAAAAATGTTTTCTTCTAATTTAGCTTTGTTTTCTTTTTGATGATCTAAAGCTAATTTTTGATAAAAATTATTCATCGATACTTTATCATATCTTTTTCCAACTAAATCTTTATCACTTTCTAAGTTAATAATTTTTTTACTAATTAAATTATTAAAAGCCTCTAAGATAAGATTAGAATCCACTTTTAACTTAGAAGATATTTTTTCTAGATCAAAAGTTGCATCATCGGCATTTTCAAAATATAGTAATAACAAAAATTCACTTAAAGATAAATTTAAACGCATCGCTTCTTCAATAAAATTAGCTTCGACAACAAACTTTTTGTTATTACTCATATTTACATCTCTTTTCTTATTAAATATTCTTTTATATCATTTTTATTATTTTTTAATTTACCTTCTAAAATTGAATTAATTATTGCATTTTTAATTTCTTTAATCTCTTTAGAAGGGCCAATCTTGCATATTTCCATTATATCTTCGGAAGTTATATCTAAATCTTTTTCATTTTTTATTTCTAATTTTTGATACATTTTATTAACAGTATTTTTATTTATATTTAAGATATCAGAGGCAACTAAAGAATTATATAAACCATAATTATATAAGGTGTGATTATCAATCGTACCATCTTCCATAATTTTTCTAATATTTATTATATTTCTAATTTCTTGCTTTGTAAACGGAAAATTGGCGGGATATTCTAGTTGGGCCCACATGCCACATATATCATTAACAAAATTTATTTCTTGATAACTGATATTTAATAATTTTAAAATTCCTAAATCATTTAAAAGACTTAAACCTTTTTTAAAATTTTTATGAAGTAAAATTTTCGTCATTTCTTCTTTGACTCTTTGTTTAGATAAAGTATTAACAAGTTCATAATTCTCTTTAATCGTTGTATAAAGTTCCGTATCTAAATCAAAATTTAAAACACTGGCAAACCGAATAGCTCTTAAAATTCTTAAAGGGTCTTCTTTTATTTTAGCTAAAGGATCACCAATAATTTTAATGATATGTTTAGTAATATCTTCCACACCATTTAAATGGTCAATTATTTTTTCATTTAAATCCATACAAACAGCATTGATAGTAAAATCACGTCTTAATAAATCTTCTTTTAAATCATTTAAATAAATTATTTCGGTTGGTTTTCTTCCTTCATAAGTAAGTTCTTTTCGGTAAGTTGTAATATCAATATTATAATTTTTAACTTTTAAATTAAAACCGCCATAATCATTAGAATTATTATTTAAAGGAAATAATTTATGCAAATCTTTAGGTAAAGCATTAGTACAAATATCAACATCAGTTGATTTGATTCCTAAAAGATAATCCCGAACAAAACCACCAACCACATAAGCTTCATAATTGGCATCAGTTATTTTCTGTAAAACATTCTTTATTATTTTGTCCATACAAAGTCTCCTTTATTTTTGGCAATGTTCACAATAATACGTGCTGCGACCCCCTATTTTTATCTTTTTAATAGGCTTACCGCATTTAGGACAAGCCTCTCCTTCTTTTTTATGAACACATAAATGATCTTGATAATGACCCGTTACTCCTAAACTTGAAGTATAACTTTTAATGGTTGTGCCTCCCATTTCAATCGCTTTTTTAATAATTTTATTAGAAGAGGAAATAATTTTTTCACATTCATCTTTTGTTATGGATGAAGCACTTCTTAAAGGGTTTATTCCAGATGCAAATAAAACTTCATTAGCATAAATATTTCCAAGGCCACTGATAATTTCTTGATCTAATAAAACAGTTTTTAGAGGTAATTTTTTACCTTTAAATTTTTCTAATAAATAAGTACTTGTTAAAGTAGCATCTAAAGGCTCTTTTCCTTGTTTAGCAATTTCGGTAGTTGTTTCTAAATCTTCTTTTTTAACTAATTTCATCCGGCCAAATTTCCGGGTATCATGATATCTTAAATCTGTTCCATCAGCAAATGAAATAATGATATGCTCATGTTTAACAATTTCTTCAGCACTATTTTTAATAAAATATTTGCCTTCCATTCTTAAATGACTTAATAAATAATAATTATTAAGTTCAAAAATAAGCCATTTCCCTTTTCTTAAAATATCCTTAAATTCATTATTAATTAATACTTTTTTAAATTCTTCCAAATCATTTTCAATAATCTTACCATAAATTATATTTACATTAACTATTTTTTTATGCAATATTCTTTTCTTTAAAGTATTTCTTACAGTTTCTACTTCGGCTAGCTCTGGCATATCATCACCTTCATCTTTATTTTATCACGATTAAAGATTTCTTTAAAGTTAGTTTATGACTATTTTTATAATGTCCGCATATTTTTGTATCTATGTTAGACCATATTGATTAAAGAGACAAAAAATGATATTATAAAAAAGAGATGATAAAAATGAATGAAGTA
>CANQLN010000130.1 GCA_947624695.1 uncultured Bacilli bacterium | reverse complement strand
GTTATGCCCTAGTGAGATAGGTCATAAATGACCTCAAGACTAAAGAAGTACAGCAAAGGAGGAATTAAATGTATGATGGAAAACAAGTTGTTCGTGTAGCAACAAAATATAAAAAAGCAGATTTATATAATATAGGTAAAGAAATGAGTGATAGAAAAGGGACAGGTAATTATGATAAAGAGAGAACTCAATTTAATTATAGTTATGTATCTCTTACTCAAAATAACTTATACCAAGAGGTTAAACAATTTTTAAAAAATAATAATATAGAGTATTTAAACAAACCGAGTACCAATTTACTAAACGGAGTAACTTTTACGAGTGGCTCCGAATTTTTTATCTCATTAGGTATGAAGTTTAAAGATAGTGGTAGGACTTATCATAATGGCGATAAGAAAGGTCAAGCGGTATTAGTACCTGATATTAAATCAAGTAATGATATACCTAAAGCAGTATCTTATTTCTTCGATTCGTGTATGGACTTTTTGAAAGAGTATGTAGGGGAAGAAAATATCTTGTTAGCAACAATACATTATGACGAAGATACACCACACCTACAAGCATACTTTATGCCAATAGTAGATAAGGTAAAAAGAAAGAAATTCGTTAAAGATAAAGACGGAAATGTAGTTAAAGAGGAAGTTAAAAAGAAAGATGGATCAAGTGCTATTGTTCCAAAACTATTGCGTGATGATAAAGGAAATATCGTTTATGAAGAAGTAAAAGGTAAATTCCTAAATTGCGACCAATTTTGGAAAGATAGAGGTGGCCAATTATCTTTTCATACTATGCAAAATGATTTTAATAAATTTATTACCGAAAGAGGTTTTAATTTATATCGTGGCGATATAGGAACTAATAAAGTAAGTCAAACTAAACTTGATTATTCTATCGCCGAGAAAAAGGCAGAATTAGAGGAATTAAATAAAGAAAAGGAAAATACCTTAAAGATTATAGAAAACTCTAAAAATGCTCTTGAAAATATCGAAAATCGTAAAGATAAGGATTTATTAAACCCAACTAAAAGAAAGTTAGTAGGTTATAAGGAAAAAGATATAGTTAAGATAATTGACTACACAAAAGAATTAGAGGATAAGGTAGATATATTAGAAGTAGATAACTCTAACAAAGATATTCAAATAGGGAAACTTACTGAAGAAAATAAAACCTTTAAAAATAATAGTGAATTAATTAAGAAAAATAAAGTAATTAAAGAACAAAAGCAAGAAATAAGTCGTTTAAGTGATTTAGTTAATGTTCTATCTAGTAATATTGATATATTAAAAATGAAACTAGAAAAAGAAATAAGTAAATGGAAGAATTTATTTAAGAAAATGTGCAAAGCCATTGATAAAGTCTTAGGTAGGGTAAAGCCAAAGGAAAACTTGGAAGATTACGAGGATTTAGCTGATGCAATTAATAATGATAATTATGATTATGAGAAGAACGAAGAAAAAGATAAAGACGATTTTGAAATAGAAATTTAAAGCGAAAGGAGTGATTTTTTATGGCGATTTTTCAAGCAAAGTTAAAAGACCAAACTAAAGATGGAAGAAAATGGTATTTTTCTACTTATTATAAAGGTCTTGATGGTGTTAATAGATTACATAGGTCAAAAAAATATATGACCAAAAAGGAAGCCCAAGAAGCCGAAAGGAAATTTTTATTATCAATAGATGAAAAAATAAATTATAAAAATATGACATTTAAAGATTTATATTACGCATTTTATGATTATCAAAACGATAAAGTTAGAGAAACTACAATGCAAACTTATCGTGATAGAATTAAGTATTTAGAGTTACTAGAGAAAATTAAATTAAGTGATTTAAATATAAAACATTTTGAATTGTGGAAAAAAGAAATAAATAAGTTATCACTTTCTACAACATATAAAAATGATTTATTTAAGTTTATAAAATCAATTCTAAATTTTGGTACACGATGGTATGATTTAAACTTTACTCCAATTTATAATAAAATGACGAATTTTAATAATCCAAATGAATTAAAAAAAGAAATGGAATTTTTCACAATAGAAGAATTTAAAAAATTTATTTCAGTTGAAAAAGATATAGTTTATAGACCACTATTTGAAACTCTATACTTTATGGGACTTCGTAAAGGTGAATTACGAGGGCTACAATGGAAAGATATAGACTTTAATAATAAGATTATGAAAATTCATAAACAAATACCATCAATTTATGGTATAGATAATTATAGATTAAGTCCACTTAAAACACAAAATAGTAATAGAGATTTACCTATTAACGATATATTGTTAAAAGACTTAAAGAAGTTATATTATCATTGTCAAAAATTTACTAATTTTAGTCAAGAATGGTTTGTATTTGGAAATGATATGCCTATTCCTAAAGATAAAATTAGATCAAGAAAAAATAAAAATTGTAAAGAAGCAGGAGTAAAACAAATTAGGATTCACGATTTTAGACATTCCTGTGCTTCATTTTTGATTAATTACAATGCTAATATTACTTTAGTTGCTAAATATCTAGGACATTCTAAAATAGACGAAACTCTTAATACTTACTCTCATATGTATCAAAGTAGATTAGAAGATATAGTCAATCTTATAAACAAAAGTAATATAGAAGAAAAAAATATTGATACTCAAATTGAAGAAATTATTGATACAAGCTATGAAGAAAAAAATGATGATGATATATCTATATCATTATAAAAAACAACTAAAAATGGTAAGTCGATTTTGGCTTACCATTATTTTTTTTTTGAAAAATATTACCTAAATATTACCTAATTCAATTTTGACTTTCAAAAAAGCCCATATATACACCAAAAAAGGAGCCTTTCGGCTCCGTCAGGGGGTTTTGGTTAGTCACAACTCACTTAAATAAAATGTCGTAAGAGTGACTAGCATGATATCTATCATGCTATAAAAATCATATCTTATTTATTAAATATTGTCAATGCCTTTTTACCAAAAATTACA
>CANQLN010000129.1 GCA_947624695.1 uncultured Bacilli bacterium | reverse complement strand
CATCAACGGCTGCTTGTTCTCTTTCAGAAGATAGTTCAGCTACTTCTGGTAAATATCTATTATAATAATCAACTGTTTCTTTATCCATTTTTTTCTCAAATAGATATGTTCTAATTAAATGATGAACTGTTGTATCCGGAAATCTTCTAATAGGAGAAGTAAAATGGGTATAATTTTTTAAACCTAACCCAAAGTGTCCTATATTAGTAGGACTATAAATAGCCTTTTGCATACTTCTTAAAAGCATACTGGAAAGAATCGGAAACTCTTTATAATCTTTAAGTTCCGTAAGTAGCTTTTGCATATCTCTTGGCGAAGTTGCAATGCCTCTGGTATTAACTCTTATATTTAAAATTTTTAACATGTTAAGAAATTCTTCAATTTTTTCAGGCTTTGGCTCGCCATGAACCCGATAGATAAATGGCAAATCCATATTATAAATATGAGTAGCGATTGTTTCATTGGCCGCAATCATAAAGTCTTCAATTAATTTTTCCCCTTCATGTTGTTCTCTTTTTACAATATCAATACATTTACCAGTTTCATCTTGAATAATTTTAGCCTCGGGAATATCAAATTCAATATAGCCCATTTTAATTTTTCTTTTTCTTAAAATATGGGCTAATTCTTGCATCAATAATAAACTATCTCTATATTCTTCATAACCTTCTGGAGTAATATTTTCTTCTAATATTTTATTAACACATTTATAAGTCATTTGCTTTCGACTTTTAATTACAGATTCAAAAATATCATAACTTGTCACATTACCATTAGCATCAATATTCATAACGCAACTAATAGCAAGTCTTTCAACTCCCGGATTCAAAGAACAAATACCATTCGATAATTCATGGGGAAGCATTGGTAAAACTTTATCAGCTAAATAACTTGATGTTCCTCTAGAATAAGCTGCATCATATAAAGATGAACCCATCCGAACATAATAAGAAACATCCGCAATGTGAACTCCTAATTCATAACCATCACTAGTTTTTTTAATACTTATGGCATCATCAATATCTTTAGTATCATCGCCATCAATCGTAAAAATCATTTCCTTAGTTAAATCAACCCGCCCAGTTTTATCACTATCTAAAACAGTATCTGGAATACTCTCTAATTCTTTTTTAACATCTTCACTAAATTCTAATTCAATATTATGTTTATAAGCAATGGTTAAAATATCAATATCAGGATCATTTTTATGACCAATTATTTTAACAATAATTCCTTTAAATTTTCTTCCTCCTAGTTGTTTTGTTAAGTCAACTAACACTTTATGACCATCAACTAAGTTGGCAAAATGGTTTTCAAGTTCTACTTCCATATCTAAAGATTTGTTATCAAGAATTAAAGTGGGTTTATTTTTAACATAAAGAATTTCGCCAATTACGCGATTAATTTTTCTTTCTAGTACTCTTAATACTTTACCCTCTATTTTACCATTTCTTGTAAAACGATCTACTAAGACAGTATCTTCTTCAATGGCTCCATTTAAATTATCTTTAGCAATATAAGTATCTTCACTACCATCTTCTTTAATTAAAAAGGCATAACCATGTTTAGTTAAACTAATTCTTCCCACTTCTAAGCTTTTACAATCTTTCATTAACAAGTATTTATTCTTTTTCGTTTCATGAACTATACCACTTTTAACAAGTTTATTTAATTCCGTTTGAAAATTTTCCCTCTCTAAAGAAGAATTAACTCCAACATAATTACATATTTCCTCAATAGTTTTAGCTTTATCATCTAGGCCTAAATATTCAATTATTTTATCTTTCATATTCCCTTATTCCTTTATATTCACAATGCTTTTCACCGTCAGTATCCCAAGTTACGCTAACTACTTCATTTATATTTATATCATCATTAGTGCAAGCATCCGTTTCACTTTTAATAAGTCCTTCCTTAATAAGAGTATCAACACTTATACTTGAACAATTTTCTCTACTACATTCATCTTTATGTAACTCAGCATAAACACAAGCAGCATCTTCGACTTCCTTAACAAAGGTTTCACAATTTTCCTGGCGATTATTCTCAAGCGTATTTGTTAAACTAATAGTTATAACTACTCCTAGAGTTCCCATAATGGCAATTACCGCTAGAAGTTCAATTAATGTAAAACCTTTATCTTTCATATTTATCACAAGATAATTGTACTAAATTTCTTATCAAAAGTCTATGAACTAAAGAATAAATTAATCACAATCTAAACTTTTTTTATTTAAACAAAATACAGCATATAAAGGTATTGACTTAATATTATTTTCAAAGCCAAAATTTTTACTAGAAATTCTAATACCATATTTAGGCTTATATTCTTTCATATAAATATTTAAACTTTTTGATTTCGTATGAACACCAGTTTTAACTTCGACAGGAATTACTAAACCTTTTTCTGATTGAAGTACAAAATCTATTTCGCTATCGAAATCACTTTTCCAATAATTTAAGTTTAAGTCATTAAATTTAAGTGAACTAGCCACATAATTTTCAGTAAGCATCCCAATCATCATTTCATTAACAGCATCTCTATTTTTAATTAAATAAATGGGAAATTCACTTAAATTTGTTAGTAATCCAACATCATTCATATATAATTTAAAAGAATCTAATTCTTCATGCATTTTTAAAGGTACTCCTATTTTAGTTTTAACACATTTATTAACAATTCCGGCATTAACTAGCCAATTAATTGAATCGCCAAAAATTGAACTAGTTCCCCCTTTTTGTACGAATTTATATTGAAACTTTTTATTAGCCTTACCTAATTGAACAGGAATAGAATCAAAGGCCGCGATAATTTTTGGAGCATCACTTGATTTGCTATATTTTGTTATATCATTTTTATATGATTCAATAATACCTTTTTGATAATCAATAGCATTAATCGTTGAATTAGAATTGATAAATTCTTGGACAACTTCAGGCATTCCGCCAATAGTTAAATAATCATAATATAACTCAAG
>CANQLN010000128.1 GCA_947624695.1 uncultured Bacilli bacterium | reverse complement strand
GAGTCTGGTCTACCTTTATCATTATGCGGTTGATACCAGTGAACATTAAAGATATTTTGTCCACCATAAGAGTTAGTTCCACGTGATGATAATTGATAAATACCTGGATAAATAGTCAAATGATTATCATATAAATCCTCTATATCATTAAGAGTCATACCATCAAAGTCTTCAGGTTTTAATTCAGAATATCTAATCCATTGTCTTTGTAAATATTCTTTAGCCCCGACATTTTCCGGATTACTTTCATTAGGATAAGATACTTTCATTCCCACATAAGATTTGTGAGCAGAATCTAGTTGTAAGAAAGCTTTTCCTTCTAAATAATCCATAATGTAAATAACATTAAATAGTTTTTCATAATAATCTTGAATTTCCTCTGGAGTATCAATTCTTGATGGATCTAAGTTAGAGGCAATCCTTGTACGTGGTTCAAAATGTCTTGATAAATTCATGACAAAGTCTCCAACCCCAAAGGATTGCATTAAGTTACTATCGGCATAATCCTCTCCTCCAGCATCAAATCTTCGCTCATTATCTTTTAAGAATAATCTTGCATCAATATTATGAGCTGTTTCATGGGTGAAAGTATGGAAAGTATATTCATATAATTCGCCATCTTCCGGAATTAAATTACCATCCATGAATCCTTCTGCTGACCATTCAATCCGATCACCATAAGAAACAGCGGCATTACCATCACTATGAGCCCAACGCCCAACAACTTCATTAAAGTTCTTGTGGAATGGTTCTTCCGTTACATAAGGTTGATTGTAAACATTAGCACCATACTCATTTTTGGTATATCGCTTATCAAGATGATAAGTATGAATATTATTAAATAAAGTGGCATCTTCTAAAATACCATAAGATGTAGTAAAATAAGTTTCAATTCTTTCAGCATAACTATTTAACTTTCTCATAAAGTAAGCCATATCATTTACATCATTAGGGTTTTCAATATAACTTCTAATAGATCCGATTACAAATTGAACAGGACTAGAAATAATATAAGTTGAATCTTCTGGCAAAGTTAAGATTGGTAAAATAAAATTGTAAACGGCATAACTAGTATCGTCTTTATTTTTATCCGGATTAATAAAATGATCCCATAAAGTATACTGAATATCTGTTTCATGACCTTCAATAGGTATTTCGACTAAAATATTATTAAACTCTTCTTTAACCCATTCGTTTAAATTACCATCACCAAATTCAGTTACCATATATTCTAAGAATTTAGCCATATTATTTAATTTTGTATAGCTTTTAAATATTCTAATATAAGAACCATTAGTATCAGCTGTATTAAAATTACTACTATTAGATAGATATAATTCTGAAATTTCTAAAGGTGTTAATATTTTATCAAATCCTTCCATATTGAATAAGACAAAATCATATAATTTCATGCCTTCAATAGATACATCATAAAATCTTCTTAAATAATTATACATATATAATACTTTTTCTAATTTTTGATCTTTCTTAATTTCTTTTTCAATAAAGTTATTAATACCTTCATCATTTAAAGTATTTGTATAATTACTATTAGCTAAATATTTTAAAACAAATTCTCTTAATTCTTTTTTCGTAACTTCATTATAGAAATCCCGATATATTCTACTATCATCTGTACTAGTTAAAGTATCTAAATTATTCGTATAATCTAAATTATTTAAATAATTGGTTAAATTAATAACTAATTGACTATTAGTATCAATAATATAATTTTTATAATTATAATCAATATTTAAGCCTTTAATCCGATAACTAGCAACCATTTCATAAGTCTTATCAAAATTTACAAAATATTCTTCTTTAGTTCCATCTTTATAAACTAATTTTAATTTACTAATATTTTTCAGATTATCTTTTGTTAAATAAGTAACTAAAGAACCATTATTAGTAAGAGGAACAATATGCATTAATTCTTTCTTATATAAATTACTATCTTCATTTATTTTAGAAGCTTCGCTCTTGATCTTATTATTATCATAATAAGGCATAAGTTTGGCTAAATTATTATATAAGGTTATTTTTTCCGGTTCATTTTCGCCAAAATCACTTATTTTTTCTTTTTGTAATGTTGGTAAGTTTAAGTAAGATGTATTTCTAATACGCCATACAGAATCATCAAAATGTAATGTTTCTTGGAATAAATTATCATTGATATCATCTTTTGTAATAGTATTTACGCCAGTTTGAGTTACTTCTTTATTAGTTACATAATAGTTATTATCATTATTTTTATTATCGATAAAAACATTTTGATTACCACCTGTACCTAAAATAAGGTTATTTTTGTAACTAGCATTACTAGCATAAGTACAAGCAAAATCACAAGAAATCGCTCCACTTACAGAACCAACCGCAATACTATTGGTAATGGTACTACCATTAATAGCGTTCCCCACAAATACGGCATTAAAATTATATGAGCCATTAACGGTTCCATCAGCATAAGAGTTATTAACTGTAGAATTACTTAAACCACCGATTAAAACACCATTTTGTTGTAAGCCCCCAACATTTAAAGTAACATTAATCGCTTTACAGCCTTCAATTTTACTCTTATTTAGGGCCGCTCCTATTAGGCCACCATTTTGATGATCCGAAACGGAAAGCTTACTAACTCCATAAGTCATAACACTCGTAATAGTGGCCGAATTTACCGTATTAGCTAAAGAACCATGATCATCTTTTCCTAAAATAGTATTTTCTAAAACTAAATTTTGAACAGTACCATTATTGATTGTATTAAATAATGGTTTATTTAAATTCTTTATTTTATGGCCATTACCATCTAAAGTACCGGTATAATTATCAACATAAGTATTACCATCTGAAGAAATGTTTTTAAAATCATAATCATGAGTAAGAGTAACATCTTCATTATCTCTTAATTTAGCCATTAAAGAAGCAAAGGCCAACTCTGGATCAGTTTCATTAACGACTATTCCTTCCTCAATTTCCCCTAAATCGATTTCTAA
>CANQLN010000127.1 GCA_947624695.1 uncultured Bacilli bacterium | reverse complement strand
AGTTAGCAAATTCTTCAGGAAGTTTGTAAGCATCAATTTTACTATATACAGGAATCATCACTTTTGATTTATCTTTTTTCATAAATTCTTTGAAACGACTCCATTCATTTTTTACCCAAACTGCTTCAAAGTGTTCTAATGAAGTTCCAACAACTAACATTACCTTACTTGTCTTTAAGGCTGAATAGATGTATGGTTCGTATTCTTTTCCCAATTTATCTTCTAAAGTTATTCTTGAGAAGAATACTTTATATCCTTCTTTTGTTAAAGCTTCAAAGATATCTTCAGCTATTACACTTTCATGAGTTCTTTCTCCATTATCATCTGTTTCTTTATAACAAATGAAGATATCATATGGTTCTTCTTTATTTGATATTTCTAATATTTCTTTTTGAATCTCATTTATTTTTTTAGCTTCTTCTTGATATAATTCTAAGGCTTCACCATAAGAATTTTTTATTATATACTTATAATCTCTTTCAGTTAATATTGAATCAGTTAAGGTTCTATGACAAGTTGGTATTTTCTTTTTAGTTTTAGGGTCATCAACATATTCTATACCATATTTACAAAGTAAAAGTCCCCAATGAGCTTCAACTTCTTTATTATCTATTTCTAATATATCTTCATATACTTGATAAGCTTTATCAAATTCACTTGCAAGTCTTAATTCATTTGCTCGATTATATAAATTTATTTTCTTTTCATCATCTAAATTTGGCAAAGTCATAATACTTTTACAATACAAACATTTTCCTGTATTTGTATTGTTAATTGGTTCTATGTCTCCACCACACATTTTACACTTAAATATCATAGTTAATCTCCTTTATTTTTATCTAAATAAATTATATTATTTTCACTTATTGAAATAAAACCATGTATTCCAGTTTCGGTTATAATTTCTGCCCATTCATGACCAGCAGCTTCCTTTTTTGATAAAACTGTATATATTTCACCTTTATAAACTCTTCCTAAAGGGTTACTTAAAGTTGTTCTTTCTTCCCGAATTCTAACTTCACTAGTAATTTGAATTTGTTCTTTAGTCATATCTCGAAGATTTGTTTGACTTTTAATATTAATATTAGTAAATATAATTGAGATAATTAAAATTGATATTCCTAAAACCATAAATACTGGATGAATAGAATATTTATATTTTTCTACAAAATTTTCCTTTAATGTTTTATTTTCTTCTTCTTGGCTTTCTTTTTCTTCCTTGTTAAATAATTCAATTTTTGTTTCTATTTTCCATTTTGGATTGTATAACAATAAGATAAGATTTAAAATGAATATTAAATCAAATATATAAGAAGGACGATAGTTTTTAAAATAAATTACTATAATGAAAATTAATTCTAAAATGATATTAGAAAAATATAGGTATTTAGATATTCTATGAGATTTTTGACTTAAAAAACCAGCAAAAAATGCAATGAAAGTAATAGTTGCAACTAAAAACTGAATTGAAAAAAGGTTTAAAAGAGATCTATCAATACCCAAAATATTGGTGCTTACAGGAAATGTTATCAAAAAATGAGATTCTTGAGTTGATATCATCCATATAGCAATAATTACTGAAACAAGTAAACTTGTAATAATAAAAGCTTTTGATGGTTTTATTTTTAAAACATTGGTTTCGTATAATTTACTATTTTCTTCTAATTTAGCCCGTTCTTCATCAGCAAGCATTTGTTTAAATTTTTGAAACATTTCTTCATTGATTACTTCTTTTTGATTATGCTTTTTATTTTCAATTATTTTTTCAATACCATGAATTAAATCTTGTAAAGCTCCAACTTTATCATAATTTTGACTTTGAAGCATTGAAAAACTTTCTGGAAGTTCATAAGCATCTATTTTGCTATAAACCGGTATTAAAACTTTACTCCGATCTTTTTTCATTAATTCTAAGTAGCGGCTCCATTCATTTTTTACCCATACGGCTTCAAAATGTTCTAATGAGGTTCCAACCACTAGCATAACTTTGGCACTATTTAAGGCTGAAAAAATATAAGGTTCGAATTCTTCTCCTAATTTATCTTCTAAAGTAATTCTTGAAAAAAATACTTTGTAATTTAAACTTACTAATTTTTCGTATATTTCTTGGGCTATAACACTATCGGTTGTTCTTTCCCCATTATCTTCTGTTTCTTTATAACAAATAAAGATGTCATAAGGAGTTTCTTTGGAAGATATATCCAAAATTTTTTTTTGAATTTCATTTATTTGATTAGCTTCTTTTTTATAAAGTTCTAATGCTTCTCCATAAGATTCTTTTAAAACATATTTATAATCGACATCATCATAAATTGAATCTAAAATAGTCCTATGACAAGTTGGTATTTTCTTTTTAGTTTTAGGATCATCAACATATTCTACACCATATTTAGTAATAACCAATCCCCAATGTGCTTCAACTTGTTTATTATCAATTTCTAAAATTGTTTCATAAACTCCATAAGCTTTATCAAATTCATTGTTAAGTCTTAAATTATTAGCTCGATTATATAAATTAACTATTTTTTCATCATTTAAATTTGGTAAAGTCATTACACTTTTACAATATAAACATTTACCTGTATTTGTATTTTCAATAGGTTCTATGTCTCCACCACACATTTTACATTTAAAAACCATACTACTACTACTCCTTAAATTATTTTATTTTCAAAATTCATAAATTATTATTAAATATAAACAACAAAGACTATGAAAAATGAAAACTCTAATTAATTTTCAATTCTATATGGATTATACCATATTTCTTAAGAAAAGTCTTTATATTTTAAAAAATCTTGTTAGTTTTTCAATTTCCAATTTCTTTATCGAAAAGTTTGGTTAATTAAGGTGATGCTGAAAGTAAGATTATTGTATTTTTATAAATTCAAGTTTTTTATTTTTTGCATAAAAAGAGTGCTAAAAAATTATTTTTTCAATTTTTTAACATTCTCTGTTATAAATCTAAACTATTTTTATTTAATAAAAATTCTTGAATTCCAATAATTAGTATTCCTTCTTCAGTAAACCAATGTTTAAT
>CANQLN010000126.1 GCA_947624695.1 uncultured Bacilli bacterium | reverse complement strand
AAAAGAAAGTTTTTTTATTTTTTGGATTCTTTTTGACTTATTTTTTTTCTTTTTACCTAAAAATTCTTGACACTAATAATTATTTCTATATTTAATTATTAGGAATAATATTAATAAGCCTAAAAATTCCTAATATCATTAATCATCCTTTTATAATTCTAATTATCAAGTATATATCAATATTCCCATTTTATCATTTTTGTAATTTTAAAACTCGGACTTATATAAATCCGAGTTTTATTATCAATCTGGTGTTCTTGAAGGGAATCGAACCCTTGGCCTTACGCGTCGGAGGCGTACGCTCTATCCAACTGAGCTACAAGAACAACCTTATTATACCATTAATTTTTCATTTAGACTATTATTTTCTTAATCTTAAAGAATTAAAAATAACCGTTAAACTACTTAAGACCATTGAAAGACTGGCGAGCATAGGATTAATACTTAAACCAATTCCTTTAAATAAGCCGATGGCAATGGGTATCATAAATAAATTATAGATAAAAGCCCAGAATAAATTTTCTTTTATAATTTTTATTGTTCTTTTACTTATATTAATTAAATCGATAATTTTTTCTAAATTATCATTCATTAAAATAACGGATGCGGAATTAAGGGCAATATCAGTTCCGCCACTTATAGATACTCCCACCATAGCACTAGCTAAAGATGGAGCATCATTAATACCATCCCCAACCATCATAATTTTTTTACCCTTTTGATTCAAATCTTTAAGATAGGCTACTTTATCTTGAGGCAGTAAATTAGCTTCCACATTATCTACTTTTAAATCTCTAGCTACTTTTTTGGCTACTTCTTCACTATCCCCACTTAAGATAACAATTTCTTTACCCATTTTTTGTAAAGAGTTAATGACTTCTTTAGCATTAGTCCGAATAATATCTTTAACCCCAATTAAAGCTACTACTTCTTTATCGATGATAACATAGATAATACTACATTCCTTTTTAGTTAAAGAATCCTCATCTTTTTCATAGGTGTTTTTTATTTTTAATTTAGTTAGTAATTTATTATTACCAACGTAAATTTGATGATTTTGAACTACCCCTTCTAAACCGATACCGGCAATATTTTTAAACTTTTCGACTTCTCTTTTAGTTTCATAATCTTTAAAAGCATAAGCAATGGGATGGGTAGAATTTTTTTCTAAATCAGAAACAAATTCGAGAATTTCTTGGGCTTGATATTTACTATAATTAATTATTTTAAAAACTTTTAATTTACCATAAGTAAGGGTTCCCGTTTTATCAAATATAATAGTATCTACTTTATGAGCATTTTCTAAGATTTCGCCACTTTTAATTAAGATACCTTTTTTAGCCGAGGATCCTTCACTAACCACAATAGCTAAGGGAGTGGCAAGCCCTAAAGCACAAGGACAAGCCACTACTAAAACGGTTACAAAAGCCGTTAAAGCTTCGTTAAAAGAAAAGCCCAAAAGTAAATAACCAATAAAAGTCAAAATGGAAATAAGAAAAATACCGGGAACAAAATAACCACTTATCGTATCAGCAAGATAGCCAATCGGGGCTTTACTATTTGTTGCTTCCACGACTAAACGAACTACCTCGGAAATAGTTGAATCAGGTCCTATTTTATGAGCAACATATTCTACATAACCATCCATATTTAGACTTCCCGCAATGACTTTAGCATTTTTGCCTTTCCGCTCTTTCGCTGTTTCACCAGTGATAAAAGCTTCATCAAAATGAGCTTCTCCTTTACTTATAAAACCATCTACCGCCACTTTCATTCCTGGTTTACAAACTAAAATATCGCCTTTTTTAACTTCATCAATAGTTACTTCTTTTATTTCATCGCCCACTTTTAGTAAAGCCATCTCAGGTGTAATTTGAACCAATTCTTTAATAGCTTCTTTGGTTTTTTCTTTCGATTTTTTATCGATAAAACGTCCTAATTTGACAAAATAAATAATCATAGCACAAGATTCAAAATATAGATGATGAACTAGATGATGATGCCCATTTATAACTAAAATTAAATTAACTAAACTATAGGTAAAACTAGCAAGTAATCCTACTGTAACCAAAGAGTCCATATTAGGAGATCTTTTTAAGAGTTTTTTAAAACCACTTTTTAAAATATCAAAGCCATAAATTAGAAAAGGAATAGTTAAAATAACAAGGCATAAGCCATAGTTAAGAGGGTGCTTCATCATATCTAAAAAAGGAATAACGGGTAATTTTAACATACTTCCCATAGAAACATACATTAAGAAAATACCCACCAAAGCTAAAATGATTAAATATATTTTATTATGATCTTTTTTCTCTTCTTCCCTGGGGTTATATTTTCCTAAACTCTTATAACCAGCTTCGGTAACAAATCTATTTAAATCCTCAATGGTAAGTTTATCATCATATTCTATTGAAGCTTCTGCCATAACTAAATTAACTTTAGCATCAATTACTCCCTCTTGTTTATTTAAATATTTTTCTAAAGTATTTTGACAAGCACTACAACTCATGCCTTCAATTTTTAAAATTACTTTAGCCATTATATTACCTCCCTTTCCGTAATTATTTCATCAACTTTTTGATCATGTTCCTCATTATCAACATCATCTATTAAACATTCTTGATAACATAAACCAATTCGATACATTTTATTTTCAGAAAAAAATTGATCATAGAAGCCACCGCCATAGCCAATCCGATAACCTAATTTAGAAAAGCAAATACCAGGAGTTAGACAAACAGATTCTTTAAAATTTGGAACTTTCTTTTCTGTAGTGGGCTCTAAAATATGAGCATAGCCTTCTTCTAAATCATCTAAAGATTCAATAAAATAAAAATTCATCTTTCCCTTTTCCACTTTAGGAACCGCAACTTTTTTCTTTTTCAAAAAATATTTTATTAAATTTAGGGTATCAACTTCATTATTATAAGAAACATAAGTTAAAATTATTTTGGCCTTTTTTACTTTCTCATTATTAATTACTTGGTTAAAAATATCTTTATTTTTCATATCTTTATTTAAAATATTTTCTCTAACTTTTAAATATTTTTTTCTCAACTTTTGTTTCATAAGAATATTATAAAACTAAAAGAAAAAGTAAGCAACTAACTTACTTTAAGGTTCTAGAATTTCTAGTGTGAAGTAAAATTTAGTAAAATGTAGGTCTAACCTAATAAAAACAGGTATTTTTAATA
>CANQLN010000125.1 GCA_947624695.1 uncultured Bacilli bacterium | reverse complement strand
ATACCGAACGGTACGTACGGTGGTGTGAGAGGGAAAAGCATTCAAGAGTTATCTTGAAAAGTTTTCTCTACTCGATTTAACATAGGACTTCTTAAAGTTAATCGTTTAGCAGTAAACTAATCGGGGGGATTGGACAAAACTGGTAAACACTTATTAAGGGATACAACTATGTTAACTATAATTTAATCATAAATGAAAGTTTTAAATTTGTAAAGAGAATTATGCGGACATTAAACAATGTGTTTTAAAAAATCTGTATAGTCGGAAGGAATTAACGTATAATTATCATCATTATAAGTAAAAGATAACCTAGACATTTTAATTAAAGATTGATTATCATCCCAAAATTCCATTGTTAACTCATTCATATAAGTAAGAGTAGTAAATGAGGCATTGATTTCCACATTCATCTTGCCAATCTCGGTAATTATATCATTAATCTTTTCTTGATCAGTTATCCAAGTTTCTTCATCATTATAAACTAAATAAATTTTGGTGGCTTTCTTAAATAAATTTTCAATATCTTTATTTAATTTAAAAAGAGGTAAATTATAGTTGGTATTTAAAAATTTTTCAAAAACTAAATTTGGGGTCTCTAATTTGGCATTTACACCTTTTATTTTTAAAGGATTCAAAGTTATTTCACTAATAGCCTCTTTATCTTTATTTAAAAATTTTACTAAATAACGAGAAGTTTTATAATAACTTTCAAGAGTATCTGTTTTATCGATATCTTTTAAGTAAGCTGTAAATGCTTCAACTTCTTTTTTATTAGTAATGGTGGTAATAATACCATAATTAGAATTATCTTCCTTAATAAATTCTTCAGCATTTTGATATAACCTGTCCGCCACGATAATAGAATCAGTTTCGGTTAATTTTTCTTTAAAGTAATTAATTTCTTGATCTGTTTTAAATTTATCCCAAATACCATAACCAATAATTCCTCCTAAAAAGATTATGGTTAAAAAGAGAATAAGATAAATAATAATAGTTTCTTTAGATATTTTTTTATTTAATTTTTTAATCATTTCTTTATCTTCTTTTAGTAAAACATCTAAAGATATTTTAAATTTATCACTAATCAAAATAAAAGTTTCAATATCAGGATAACATTTATTAGTTTCCCAATTAGATACGGTTTGCCTTGAAACATTTAAGATTTCTGCTAAGTCTTCTTGGGTTAAATTTTTTTCTTTCCGAATGTTAATTATCTTTTCTGAAAATTTCATATCTTTCTCCTTTCTCTAATTTTAGCAAAGAACATATCTAAAAATCTAGCAAATTTATTTGACATACTAAATTTTTGTTTCAAAATAAAAAAATAGTGCTATAATGTTATTATGAAAAAGATATGGATATTATTTGTTTTAATGTTTTTACCGTTTAGGGTTTGGGCTATTGAATTAAATAATTTATTATCCCCAACCGTTTTATTATATGATCCTGGAAAAGAAGAGATTATGTATGAAAAGGGTAGTGATGATGTTATTAATATTGCGAGCCTTACAAAAATAATGACGACCATTGTTGCTATTGAAAATATTCCTAAATTAGATGATAAGGTTTTAATTACTGATAGCATGTTAGCGGAAATACCTTCCGATGCTTCAGTTGCCGGTCTAAAAGTAGGTGATGAAGTAAGTTATCTAGATTTACTGTATGCCTCTATTTTACCAAGTGGAGCCGATGCGACGACCGCCCTTGCTTATTCTATTGCTGGTTCTACCGAAGGATTTGTTAATTTAATGAATGAAAAAGCTCAAAGCTTAGGATTAGAAAATACCCATTTTGCTAATGTGACTGGTTATGATATTGATAACCATCATAGTACAGCAAAAGAAATTTTAAAAATATTACTATATGCTTTAGATAATGATTTATTCAATACAATTTATCGAACGAAAGAATATACCTTAAGCAATGGTTTAGTAGTTAAAACAACTCTTGATTATTATAATCCTAGTGGTATGTATGATTTATCGAAAATAGTGGGTAGTAAAACAGGTTATACTGATAATGCTGGTTTGTGTATGGCATCTATTATTGATATTGATGGTAAGGGACTTATCTTAATTACTTTGGGAGCCAAACGGGATTTAACTTCTCCTGATAATATAGATGATGCTTTAAGTGTTATTAGTTATATTAATCAAAATTATAAAAATGTGGTTTTATTTGAAAAAGGAGCAGCCTTTTTAGAACTTCCAGTTAAATATTCCAATATCAATACTTATGAAGTCAAAGCTAGTGAAGATATAACTTATTTTACTGATGATTACGATAATACCAATATTAAATATCATTTTGATGGTGTTGATGATTTAAGTTTTAAAAATAAAAAAGGAGATAAAATAGGAACTGTTAATATAACTTATCAAGGGGAGACCTTTAAAGAAGATGTTTATCTAGATTCTGATATTAAAATATCTATAGTTAAATATTTATTTACAAGCCCAATATGTATTATTATTTATTCCGCTATTGTTATATTATTAATTTTAGGTGTCTATGCTCTTAAAAAAAGAAAACATCATCATAAACATATTGTTTTAGCTGAATAAAAAGCTCGAATGATTTATTCGAACTTTTTTTAACGGTCTTTTTCGATAACTTTTTCTAAGAATATCTTTTTTTCAAAGGCTCCTCTTTTAATACTTTTTTGATTGGCAATATTAATAACTTCCTCTAAAGTAGAATTTTCTTCTTTAGCTAAAGCTTTAATTATTTCTAACATATCGGCTAATTCTTCAATTCGCTCAGTTCCAGAAGAGGCTAATACTTCCAGATACTCTTCATTTAATTTTTTTTCTAATTCTTTTTTATATTCTTCATCATTTAATATTCTTGTAAAAGGTATTTCTCCGTTAGACTTAATAATTTCGGGAATATTATCTCTTACTAGTTTGTTATATGTTTTTTCCATAAAAGCTCCCCTAGAATTTACTAAAACCATTTTATCATAAATTATTGAATATTAAAACTCGAACTTATTAAATATTTTAAAAAGCTCGAGTTTCCAGTCAATCTGGTGCTGAATGACTGAATTGAACAGTCCTCTGATGCTTACCATGCATCTGTTCTACCACTAAACTAAATCAGCAAGTAATTAAATTATAATATTATCAATGCTTATAAGTCAATGCCTAGAGAATTTTGAGTTTCCGTAAAAAATAAAAAAAATAAAAAGTTAGAAAAAATGTTGAAAACTTTTTCTAACTTTTTTGCC
>CANQLN010000124.1 GCA_947624695.1 uncultured Bacilli bacterium | reverse complement strand
AAAAACATTGATAAAGCCATTTTAAAAACTGTCCTTGGTCTTGATTCTAATGTTTATAATATTTTGCTATCTATTCGGGGTATTGGCAAAGTATATGCTGCTGGTATTATGGCTGAAATTGGTAATATTGATAGATTCTCTCATAATTCTAAATTAGCTAAATTTGCTGGTCTTTACTGGAAAAGAAATCAATCTGGTGAATTTGATAGTCAAGATAAAAAGTCTTCTAAAAAGTCTAACAAATATCTTAGATATTATCTTGTTGAAGCTACTGCTTCTTGTGTAAGACAAGGTTTTCCATTTATTAAAGACTTTTTTGACATCAAATATAATGAAGTTACTAAACATCAACATAAACGTGCACTCGTTTTATCTGCTCGTAAACTTGAAAGATTGATTTTTGGATTGCTGCGAAAAAATCAATATTACAAACCACTGAACTCAGTTCAAAATTCAAAGATCATTTAGTTCGTCTAAGAAGACGAACACTTATTTTCAACTATCGTTGAAAACTTTTTAGCATGTGCTAATTTATTTAAATATATTAAAAATATATCTAAAACTATTTAATTTTACTTATTGACTTTTACCAGATGTTCTATTTCTTAGTTATTATATCAAAATTAAATTATTAACTCAATTATCCTAAAGAAAAAAAGTAGCTTACTTTACTACTTTCTTCCTAAAATTACTAAGCCAGCAAATCCCCCAATTAAAACTACAAATATACCAATTATAATATAGGCATCGGTAGCATTCTCTTTATCAACATTAACTTTAACATTATTAATATTAACATTCTCTTCTTTAGCAATATCTTTGACGGTATCAATATCATCTTCACTTTCATTTAATTCTGTAATCGCATTATATAGATTACTAGGATCTTTGGGAAAACCGATATTATGATAATCACCAATAACGATAGTTGGCGTATATAAAGTCTCTGTATCTTCATTATAATGTTCTAAAACTGCTAGCATTAAGTTGTAAGCATCTTTATTTTTAACTTGCCCATTACTATCAAAAGCCACGATCTCAATTAATTCAAATAAGTCTTTATCATCTTTTAACAATCCATCAAGATAACTTTTAGCACTAATACAAGCCGAACAACCATCTCTTGTAAACATATAAACCTTCGCTTTATTCGCCGCTTCCACTACAGGAATAAACATCATTAATAATAAAACAATAATTAACGTAAAATATATTTTTTTCATATTACCTCCTAAAACAATTATAACAGATTATTTAATAAGTGTCTTATAAATTTTAACAATTCGCACAATTACTTCCTTATCATCAATATCAATTTTGTTAGTTGATATTAAAGTTGCAAGGCCATTAGCATATAACCAAAGATGCATAAATAACTCTTTGGCTTCTTCAAAAGAATAACCACCTTTATTAACCAAGTTAATAATAGCGCCTTGATTCCATTTTTCATTTAAAACATCATCAATACTTTTCCATTTTAAGTTATTCGACAAGAATAAACTAATAAATAAATTTTTATAATATTTGGCAAATTCGACATAAGCAACACATAAAGTTACTAAAGCTTTTTTATTATCTACTCGACTAGTTATAAATTCATCATATTGTCTATAAATTTCTTTATAAATATCTTCTTTTATTTCATCCATATTTTGATAAATACGATATAAAGGCTTAGTCGATATCTTTAACTCTTTGGCTAAGTCTCTGGCATTTAAAGACTCCCAACCTCTTTTGTTAATCATAACCACAGCTTTTTTAATAATGGTTTCTTTTTCTAATTTACAACTCGCAGGCATTATATCCCCCATTTCTATAGTAACTTATGTTACCATTATATCTAATTTAATATTCATTGTCAAATATTTCCAAAAAAGAAAGAATTGCTTCTTTCTATTTATCTCTAATACTGGCTTTAAATTTTTCTTCAACGCTTAAAATTATTTTATTAAATAGAGTCATAACTTCTTCTTCGGTTAAAGTTCTCGTCCTATCTTCAAAAGTTAAATTATAAGCGATTGATTTTTTATCTTCCGCAATTTTATCACCCGTATATATATCAAATATTTTAATATCGGTTAATAATTTGCCACCACTTTTTTTAATTTCTTTCAAAATATCGGCAGATGGAATATCTTTATTAACGACAAAAGCCACATCTTTTTCAATCTTCGGATATTTATTTAATTCTTGATATTTAACATCACTAGATTTGTGGGTAATTAGTTCGCTTAAATTTATTTCACATACATATATATCTTCTTTCGTAACATTGGGATGTAATTTGCCAAAATAGCCGACCTCCTTACCATCAACTTTAATCTCACTATTAATCTTCGGATGTATTTCTTTTGGTAAATTATCGTTTAAGAATAAAGTATAGCGATCTTTTAAACCTAAGAAATCTAAAATACTTTCAACCATTCCTTTCATAAGATAAAAGTCAACTTTATAGTTTAGACTATTCCAAGTATTATTTAAGTATTCTCCACTCATTAAGAATCCTAAATGAGTCCATTCTTGATAATTATCTCCATCTTCCGCATAAACATTGGCTATTTCGTATAAGAAAACATCATTATTTTTCTTGCCCTTATTATATTCAGCCACATTTAATAAAGCTGGAATTAGACTTTGTCTTATGCAAGATTTCTCTTTTAACATTGGCCGCAATAATTTAATAGTTGGTCCAAAATGATAATTAAACTTTTGACTTTCTTCTTCACTAGTTAAAGTATAAGTTCTAATTTCATGAAATCCTAAGCTTCTTAACTTTTTCGAAACTATTTTTCTTAATTTAACATTGTCCCGATATTCACCTTTTTTAGTTCTAATTAAAGGAAGAGTTGGCTTAATGTTATCATAACCATAAATACGGCCTATTTCCTCAATGATATCTTCTTTTTGAGGATAAATATCTTGTCTTCGATTAGGAATAGTTACCAGATAAGTACCTTTATCATATGTATAAGGAAAACCTAAATTAGTTAAAATTCTTTCCACATCTTCTTTAGCTACTTCCATTCCTAATATGGTATTTATTTCTTCTTCTTTAACTGATACTTTCTTTTCCTTTTTATCAACTTTATCATAAGTTACAACCCCTTTAACAATTTTAGCATCAGCATATTTTTCGAGTAAATGGCACGCTCTTTTAATAGCCAGTTCACAAAATTCATAACTTAAAGGTTTTTCTAATCTTAAACTTGCTTCACTTCTTAAACCTAAACGAATAGAAGTA
>CANQLN010000123.1 GCA_947624695.1 uncultured Bacilli bacterium | reverse complement strand
CATAAGGTATTTCCCACTCTTTAGTTTCTTCAACCCATTGCCTTCCAGGAATACTTTTAACCATATCTATGTATGATTGGTTCCATTTAAAACTGATAAATACTGAGTAATCACTTTTGCATTTTATTGATTTATCATATCTTAAATACATCATTGAGCATAACCTCCCATAAGTATTATACGTTATTTATTCTCTATTGCTTTATTTACAGAGTTGAAATCAATACCCATTGCCATAGCAGAAACTTTTCTCATTCTATTCCAATCAGGTCTTTCTTGTTTATTTTTTCCAACTTGTTTTTCAATCTCTTTTCTTTCTTCTTCAGTTAGTTTTGGATAGATATCATTCTTACCAATAAATGCCTCCATAAAGATATCAAGTTCTTGATTCCATTTCTCTCTATATATTTCAAGTTGATATTGAAACTCAATAAACTGAGCATCAGTCATTTCGAATATTAAAGTTCTATATCTATTATCTCTCATCTTTCGATAAGATAAATTCTTAGTTACTTTATAATAAACTTGGCAACATAATTTCTCATCGAAAGAATCTTTATACACGATTTTGAATTCTTTAATATCTTCTTTTTCCAAGTCTTCTTTACTAATATGATATTTCTTCATCATTTTAGTTAATAACTTTTCGGCATTTTCTTTCTCTCCATCTACTCCCCTTTTAGATAACTCTAAAAGTTTCTTCATTGTATCCGATAATTTATCATTCATCTTCAATAATCTCCTTTTCGCTACTTACACAAAAACCAAAATATTTAGTAACATCTACAAATCTATCAACTAAATAAACAAATTGAATAAATTGTTTATCACTAAGCCATATAATTAAATCTCTCTTTTTAGTTCCAACCCAATCAGCCGGATATATTATTTTAGTGTATTTTTGATTTTCAATAACATTAGAGTAAATTCGTAATAGAAATTTCTCAAAACAAACATCTCTATTATCATAACGAATTCTATATCTTCTTTTAGTATCATCCTTTAAATTATCTCTAGTTATTTTGTATATCTTTTTTATCTCTTTTATACTTTGTTTGTACTCATCATTATTTTCTTGCATATCTTTTATACATAATTCAAAAATCTTATCTTTCATTTTCTCTACCACTCTTCATAAAATAGTTACCATCTTCATAATCAGGAAGGATGCTTCTATCAAAGTATTGATTACAATTATATATTCCTAACATAGATGCTCCAGTAAATGTATCTGTTTTCTTATCATAGAACTTAGTAGCATATTCTCTCCCGTTCATTACTACGATAAATCTATCAGATAAATCATCGGGGTGATATTTACTAATTATCCCATCTTTATTAGATTCCCTATCTTTATTCTCAATTTTGGGTTGCATATCTCGCGTATATGCGACTTTTTGTTCTGTCTCCGATTTATTGGGTTGTACTAAATCAAATAATGAATGCCTAGTATAAATGGGATGATTATCATTATTTTTCTTCATTCTTCTTAACCTCCTCCATTACTACTGATATCTTAAAGTGTATCATATCTTCTATTCTCTTCTTAAGTTTTTTCTTTAGTTCGATTGCCGTATCAGCTTTTATATAAAGTTCATTTTCTTCTAATGGTTCTAATTCAATTTTGAATATCATCTTTATCCTCCTCAAATTCAATATCTGAATAATCTTGTTCCACAATATCTTTAACCATACTGTATATTGATTCTGCTTCCATTCCGGTCTTTTGAATCATAGCATTATCAATATGAATGGTAAGGACTGAGTCTTTACACTCAAAGTCCTTATCAACATATCTCAAAATCTCTAATGTTATTTTATTTTTGATTTTTGTAGAATTCATTTAATGCCTCCACTGTTCCACAATCTGGACATATTTCCGTTTTATTATCTAATCTACTTATAGCCGAATATGTTGAATAACCTTTTCCACAACTAGGACATATCTTATATTCATTCTCATTTAACTCTAATTCTATTTCCCCAGTTAAACAATCATAGTAGGCATTTGTTACTTCGTGGTCATTCCAAACTAAGTTCTCAATTGTTCTTGCCACATTTGCTACTTTTGCTTTTGCTTGTGGGAACTTATACAATTGATTTATTATATCGGAGAATTCCATATAGGAATTCCCACCAATATCATATATCTTCTTTTTCATATTCATACTTACTTTAATTCTTTCTATCATTATAATCTCACTCTCACTTTCATTTTATTTTCATCTAAGAATTGAAGGTATCTAATAATCTCTCCTTCTTCATTTTTAGGTAACATCTTAACATAGAATCTTCCAGTCTTGCTAGCACAACAATTCCAAGTATCTATCAATACTCCTTTAATGGATACTGTTAAATGATGGGCTACTCTAATAACTAGAATATCATCTGGATGTGCTTCAATCAATTGTTCTACATCTAACCAATTACCATTTACATCTTTTTCTTGCTTCATTGTAATAAAGCCATTTTGTTTTAGAAATGCTTCAATCGTACAATCATCATTTGGCATCCTGCATTTCTTTTTACCTATGTTACAAAGTTCTTCGTAAGCCTCCTCCCACGTTATTTGATTTGCAACTGCACAAGCTCTAACCACACAATCTCCGGTTTTCCAATCTTTAGGGTTAGCGTTGTACCTAATAAATCTCATATCTCTATCTCCCTTCCGGAAAGGTTTGTTGCATATTTCCCTTTCCTCATAATATATTATAAGATATTTTTATGGATAAATCAAGGCATAAATTAAAATTCATTTAATTTCATAAAAAAAAAATCCATCGAATTGATGGATTTTTTAACTATTTCTTTCTATTTTAATATAATTTTATGTTATCCCAACGAGTTGTTCCGTGTTGAATGTTTAAGTTAACTTGTCTTTGAACTTCATTATAATGACTACCTAAAGCATTCTTTCTTGCTTGACCATTTCCATAATCTCCTCTTATGGTTTTCTTAACTGCTGTTAATAAATCATAACTAGGAGCTGGTGCTGGAGATGGTTTATTTCCTGCTAGCAATTCATTTACTTTTGCTTGAACTTCTGAATAATTATAACCTGCGGCAGTTAATCTATTCTTTCTATCATCACCATTACCCCAATCTCCACGAATTACTTCTTTAGCAATTTCATCTACTGATTTTTTAGATGGTGTTGGAGTTGGTGTAGGTGTTACATAATGAACATCTCCTATTGCTGGGTTAACAATACAACCTCTAAATGTATATCCTGAGCCTAAGCCCC
>CANQLN010000122.1 GCA_947624695.1 uncultured Bacilli bacterium | reverse complement strand
CAGATGGATCTTTTAATTTCACCAAAAGATCCATCTGTGGTTACGACAATTCCAATAGTTGAATGTTCTTTAATAACCTTTTGGGTTCCGACTTCGGCGGCTTCAACAAAAGGAACAGCATCTGGGAACCAAGGGGTCTTCACCATGCGAGGATTGCCATCTTCATCTTCATAACCATTAGCTTCAGGAATAACATAACCAACACAATCGACTAATTTAATATTAGTTTCAAAATTATCGACTTTAATCGTGGCTCCATTCGAAGGAACAAATTTAGGTTCAGTGGTCATAATTGTTTTACCTTCGGCACTTTGCGGAATTTCATCTAAACATTTCTTTTTATCAAATTCTTCCGAAATATTTGGAACAACTAAGTTTTCAATAAACCTTTTAATAAAAGTTGACTTACCGGTTCGAACTGCTCCTACAACGCCTAAATAAATTTCCCCATTCCCTCTTTTAGCTATCGAAGATATTATATTTTCTTTTTCCATAACTTCTCTCCTTTATCTACTTAATGCTATGTTAAATTTTTTACTTTATACCAAAAAGAAGAGAAATTATTTTTAAACAAAAAAGGAGTACAATCTCCTATAATCGTACTCCAAATGTGTCCCAAAAATGAAATTTCGTCAAAAATTGGTTTGTCCCTCAATTTTTATTACGAAACCACATCATCCTTATAGAACGACGTGTCTTAATATAAAATTCTTGTAATAAACTGCCACAATGATACCCAAGAATTCAAAATATCATTGGAAAATTCAATAAAAATGACCTGAGAAATAATAATTTTATTTTTTACTTTTAATATTGTAAATACAAGCCATCCATAGCATCATAGTATGGAACTATGTTACTAGGGAAAACATATACACCGCCCATGCCTGAAGCACCAAGCGTATAGCTTTGTGATTGAGCAAGTGTTACATCTTTAATGGCATGTTCATAGGCTGAATGAATTGCGGGATTTACACCAGTTGTTTTAATTTCACATTCAGCAGTCGTTTGTAAAAATGTTATCGTATTGTTAACAATGTTCATGGAAATACCAAAGCCATTATCAAATGATTTAGTATTATTACTGTCTACATCGTAATCAATATATTTATATTGACCATTTTCAATATAGATTTGTTGACCAATTTGTGAACCATTACGAACACTAAAATTAAAACCTCTGAAACCAATTACATCATAAGATCTCGTTGTTGGTAAAGTTTTCCAAGTTGCTGTTGTTACAACATGGTTCCAAGTCGAGCCACCAGCTAAACTTAACGTAAATTTTTTAGCAGTAGTTTCCATTTGTTTACCACCAGAATTTAACATTGGCATAATACTTGGTTTTAAGTTTTCATATTCTTCTTTAGTAATAACTTTATCAGTTAATAAATTTAAACTAGGATTATATTTTGTTTCCACATAAATAGTTTTAGTTTCTACATTACTATAATCATAAGTTTTTAATCTTTCATACTTAGCTTCATCCATTGTAATTAAATATTCATCAGAATACATTTTAGAAAAATTATTATATTCTTCTTCTGTGATTTCAATGCCATTTATATTTTCAATAGTTTTAGCAAAAGTATGAATTGGTGATATTACCATGACACTTATTAAAGTAAAAAATATAAACTTCAAATTTTTCAAACCCTTTTATCTCCTTTCCGCTTTCCATTTTAAATTTTATGTCGAAAATTGACAACCTATATTTGTGAGAAAAAGAGTTCTCACAAAATGAGAACTCCAAATTATTTTAACAAATCAAGAAAATCTTTATTAATTTTATTCATAGCTTCTTTATAATTTTTACAACTACCCGTAATACATTCAATAACTTGATTATTTTTAACATCATATTTATAATTTTCTATCTCAGTATTATTATCATCAAAAATATTAACTAATAAAATGCTAGAATACATATTGTAGTTATATTTATAATAAAAATTATTTTCTTCATAATAATATTCAATTTTATTAGTATCTAAATAAAAATAAATTTTATATTTTGAACCTTCCTTACAATAAAAATTATCATATAGCTCTTCAAAGCCATTTTTTAATAATATTGTTTCTATTTCTTCAGATGTTAAATTTATATCATCATTATTATTATCATTATTTTCAACATCAACTTTATCATTAACATATATCTTGTTATTAGAAAAATTTTCAGTAAATTCTAATTGACCAATATATTCTTTTATTTCATTATTCTTATTAATTATTCTTACTCTTAAATATAGTTTATCAAGATATTTACTCAAATCATCAATTTTGATATAACTTTGCGTATTCGAAAATGAAATATTATCTAAATTTGAATAAGATCGAATTATATTTTCTTTATCATCTTCAACATAATATATATCGACTGAAACAGAGTCATCATCTGAAACCGCTAAATTATTCAAATTATTTAAACTAAGAAGGTCTTTTATTCTAGTTTCTACATATGTCCCTTTAACATATGTTAAATCTTCACTTTGAACAACAACATCATATACTTTGAAACGATTATAACTTTGCGTAAAGAAGTAAGCACTAACAAAATAGATCGTAACAACTAAAGTCACAATTAAAGCAATTTTGAATCTCCGTAATTTTCTTTTATTCATCGAGTTAAATTCTTTAACTATTTCTGGGAAAACATCGTCTTTATCTTCACCAGAACCACTAACCATTCTGGCTGTTAACAAATCTTGAAAGGGAATTTTAAAGAATTTACTAATTGTATAAAGCATTTCGATTGTCGGAAAATTTTTACCAGTTTCCCAACGTGATATTGCTTTATCACTAATATTTATCTTGTCTGCTAATTCTTTTTGAGTTAGATTCATTTCTTTTCTAAGTTTACAAATTAATTCACCAAATTTATTTTCTACCATAAACATCACAACTTTATTTTAATATAATTTTATTTATTTCGACAACATTAAATTATTTTTAATTTACACTTATCATTAAATGGACAATTCATACAATCCGGATTTTTACTCTTACAAGTATATCTACCAAATAAAACTAATTGATGATGTAATCTACTCCATTTATCTTTAGGAAAATGCTTCATTAATTTTTGTTCTACTTTAAAAACATCATCACTATCTTTAGCAAGCCCCAACCTCTTAGAAACTCTAAAAACATGAGTGTCAACTGCAATCGCTGGAGTATCAAATAGGTTGGAAATTACGACATTGGCCACCTTTCTTCCTACTCCAGGTAGGCTTTCTAAATATTCACGATCATTAGGAACTACTCCTTTTTTCTCATTTATTAGT
>CANQLN010000121.1 GCA_947624695.1 uncultured Bacilli bacterium | reverse complement strand
GAAGACATACTCCATTCTTCTCAAATTATCGTCCACAATTCTATTTCAGAACTACAGACGTAACTGGTGTTATCGAGTTACCTGCTGGTGTTGAAATGGTTATGCCTGGTGATAATGTTGACATGACAGTTGAATTAATTGCTCCAGTAGCACTTGAAAATGGTACTCAATTCTCAATTCGTGAAGGTGGACGTACTGTTGGTGCTGGTGTAGTATCAGAAATCGTAAAATAGTAGCTACGGCTACTTTTTTCTTGGGATAAAAGAAAAACTCTTGATTTTTAGAACGATAATGTAGTAAAATAGTCTTAATATTTTTTAAAGGAGACCATTTATGATGAATAATTGTCGATTAAATATTAGTAACTATATTATGAACAATTACACTTTAAAAAATAAAGTGCGCACGCAATTCTAAAAGATTTGCGTGTTTTTATTTGGAGGGAAAGTATGGAAGGAATTAAATTAGAAGACTTATTAACCAAAATTCAAGAGTATAATTTAGACAATCTGGAAGAAATTAAGAAAGCTTATCATTATGCGGAGAAATTGCATGATGGTCAATTTCGCCAGAGTGGAGAACCATACATCATTCATCCCTTAAATGTGGCTTATATTTTAGCGGATATGCACGCGGATATGGATACAATTTGTGCTGGACTTTTACATGATACTATTGAAGATACTGGAGTTACGAAAGAAGATATTGCCCATGAATTTAATCCAACGGTAGCCAATCTAGTTGATGGCGTAACTAAGCTTGCAAAAATGAATTTTTCTAGTAAAGAAGATCAAGCCCTAGCTAATACTCGTAAAATTATTACGGGAATTACTGAAGATGTTCGAATCATTATTATTAAACTCGCCGACCGGCTTCATAATATGCGGACACTTCAATATAAAAGTAGTTTTAAGCAAAAAGAAAATTCTTTAGAGACAATGGAAATTTTTGCACCCCTTGCATATTATATCGGCGCTTACCGTATAAAAAGTGAGTTAGAAGATTTATCTTTTCAATATTTAAAACCGGATTTATATCGGAAAATTGCCGGTCAAAAAAAGAAAGTTGAAGAAGATTACTTGCCAACTTTAAAAGAAATCCAAACACAATTAAAAACTTTCTTAGGTTATGAAAATATTGCTAGTGATATAAAAGTTAGAACTAAAAATATCTATGGAATATACAAAAGATTAAACCAAGGGCAAAGGCTTTCTGATATCCATGATTTATTTGCTTTAAAGGTAATGGTTGATGAATTAGTAGATTGTTATAAAGCGTTAGGTTTAATCCATCAATTATATCATCCCGTGAATGGAAAATTTAAAGACTATATATGTAATCCAAAAACAAATATGTATCAATCTTTGCATACTACAGTCTTTGCGCCATGTGATCATCTTGTTCAAGTACAAATCAGAACTTTCGATATGGATAAAATAGCGTCTTTTGGTTTAACGGCTTATTGGGATAGCAAGCCTGATTGTGCTAGGGATATTATGCAAAAAGAATTGAAAGATAAATATCAATTTTATAATTCTTTAATGGAAATGAATGCGATGTTTGGTAATAATCAAGAATTTGTTAGCCAAGTTAAAAGAGAATTGTTTTCGGAAACTGTTTATGTGTATACTACAAAAGGCGATATAATTGAATTACCTAAAGGTTCAACACCGATTGACTTTGCTTACCGAATTCATACGGATATTGGTAACACGATGGCCGGAGCTTTTGTGAATGATGAATTAGTACCTTTAAATTATGTTTTAAAAAATAAAGACCGTGTGCGTATAATAACTGATGAATTATCTTTTGGGCCTCGAGATGAATGGTTAGAATATGCCAAAACTGCTTCGGCGCGTAAAAGAATAAGAGAATTTTGTCATCGTTAAAGCAGTTTTCAAATTAAAACTATAGATGAATAAACTCTTTCATTTACTAATCAATATGAGACGTGTTATAATGTAAAGTATTTTATGGCACGTCTTGAGTATACGAAAGAACGTGTTATAAAATTATTGTACCTAATTTTTGGTAAAAAGTCTGTATAAGGTGAAAGTATATTTTTCTTTATCTTTGAATTTAATAAAATTAGGAAGTTAGAAGTAAAATAAATCAAATGATAACAAATACTAAGTATAATTAAAATGTAATAACCCCTTACCCCTAAAGTATGGAATCCTGAAAAAAGAGAAAAATTATCTATTACAGAGTCGACGAAAATTATAATGAAAAGAGTAACTAAAATTAGATGAACCACATTTCTTACATTTAAATTCATAAAATTTATGAGATATTGATATAATAAACTCATTCGTTAAAATTTTAGAGATAAGTAATCTACAAAATTTAATATTATTCTTTTTGTTTCTGTTAGCAAGTAATCCATAATGTTTAATTTTAGTAAAATGAAAAGGCAAAACATGAAGTAAAAATCTTCTGATAAATTCTTCGGCGGTAATAGTCATTTTTTTAATTTTAGAGTTATCTTTATAATCTTTATATTCAAAAGTAATTAAACCATTTTCAATATTTTTGATTCTGTCATTAGAAATGGCAACTCGAAAAGAATATCTACCTACATATTCAATAACATTTTCGGCTTTGCCTTTAGGAGGTTCAATATAAGTAATCCAGGTTTTATTATAAAGAGGTTCCAAAAATTTATTAAAAGCTTTGAAATCTTTAAGACTATCATTTAAAACTAAATCACTATGATAATGTTTTAAGTAAGATAAAAATTTACCTTTAAATAAAGAGCCCAAAACTTGAACTTTAAAAAGATAATCGTTATTACAAGAAATCCATTGATTATTTTTAAGACCACCACCAGTAACAATAGAATGAATATGAGGATGAAATTCGATAGTTTGACCCCAAGTATGAAGAACAGAAGTAATGCCTACTTTAGCTCCGAGCCATTTGGGATCTTCACTTAATTGTAAAATGGATTCAGAAGAGGCTTTAAATAAAATATCATAGCAAATCTTTTGATTATAAAGAAAGATTTCATTTAATTCATAAGGAACAGTAGTAACAATATGAAAATATCTTGAATTTAATAAATAGCTAGATTCTTTTTGAATCCATTTTTCTCTTGCATAGTTTTGACACAAAGGGCAATGGCGATTGCGACAAGAATTAAAGCCAAAATATTCTTCACCACATTCAGAGCAAGTACAAATATGATAGCCTAATTTTTTAGTCCCACAATTTCTAATGGCATTAAAGACTTTCCATTGTTCTTTAGATAAATTATGATTTCTGATATATTCATCTCCATATTTTAAGAA
>CANQLN010000120.1 GCA_947624695.1 uncultured Bacilli bacterium | reverse complement strand
GGGGAGATTCAAGCCATTGGGGGCAAAGAAGTGTGTGATAAATATATCAAATATGTAAATAATTAGGAGTAAGGAGTAATCACATGAAGAAAATAATTTTTTTCAGTAAAAATTTAAATATTGGGGGAATGGAAAAAGCCTTAGTTAGTCTTTTAAATTCTTTGTGTGATGATTATCAAATTACTTTAGTATTAGAAGAAAAAAAGGGAAGTCTACTAAAAAAATTAAAGAAAAATATTGTGATCAAAGAATATCATTTATCAAAAAATAAAATAGTTATTTTAAGAAAAGGCTTAAATTATTTAAAAAGAATATGGTGGTTCTTAAAGTACTATCATAAATATGATTTTGCTTGTAATTATGCAACTTATTCTTATCTAGGCTCTAAGCTTTCCCAAATAGCCTCAGATAATAGTGCTTTATATATTCATAGTAATTATTATGGTTATTTTAAGAAAGATAAAGAAGCTTTTAAAGAATTTTTTAATCTCCATGGTTTAACTAATTTTAAGCATTTAATCTTTGTTTCTAAGGAAAGTGAAGAAGACTTTCTTAAAATATACCCAGAATTAAAAGAAAAATGTGTTGTTATAAATAATTTAATTGATTATGAAAATATCAAAAAGCAATCTTTGAAAAAAGTTAATTTTAAAGTTAATAGGAATGATAAGAATTATTTATTTTTAGGAAGAATAGATAATACTTCCAAAAATTTCCCTTTGCTATTAAATAGTTTTAAAGAAGCTATTTTAAAAAATAAAGATATTAAATTATTTATCATTGGGGATGGACCTGATAGAAATTATATTTTAAAATATATAAAGAAAAACCACTTAAAAGATAATATCATTTTCTTAGGAGAAAAAATTAATCCTTATCCTTATTTAAAAAAATGTGATGTTTTAGTTTTAACTTCTAATTATGAAGGTTTTCCAGTTGTTTATTTAGAAGCGTTAGTATTAAATAAAGATATAATGACAACAATAAGAGTAAGAGATAAATATCTTGATATTAAAGATTATGCGATAATGTTTTCTCAAGATGTAAAAGATATTGAAGATAAAATATTAAGTTATCAAAAAAACAAGAAAAAATATCAAATTAATTTTAAAAAAATAAATGCAGATATTATTAAAGATATCAAAGAAGTAATTGAGGTGAAGTAAATGGAAAAGTACATTCATTATTGTTGGTTTGGGGGTAAACCATTACCAAAATTAGCTAAGAAGTGTTTAAAAAGTTGGCAAAAATATTTACCAGATTATCAAATTATTGAATGGAATGAAAATAATTTTGATGTTAATATGACTAAATTTTCTAAAGGAGCATATGAAACTAAAAAGTGGGCTTTTGTTTCTGATGTGGCAAGAATATATGCTTTAAAAAAATATGGTGGTATTTATTTTGATACCGATATGTTAATTAGAAAAGATGTTCATTTTTTAGAAGAAGATGAAGTTTTTGCGGGTTGGGAGTCAGAATATAATGTCGCTGTAGGAGTACTTGGAGTAAAGAGGCCTAACAATGAATTAATCAATAAAATATGGCAATTTTATTTAGATAATGAATTTTCAGAAGAGAATGTTTATTCTTTATCGATTCCGACAATTTTAACTAATATTTTAAAAAGTGAATATAATTTAGGATTTAATCATTTAGAAAACCAAACATTAAAGGGAGGCATTAAAATTTATGCTCGCGATTATTTCTATCCTATAAGTAGTGATAAGAGCCCTAATATGTTTACTGAAAATACTTGTATGGTGCATTATTATGTAGGAAGTTGGCTTACTAGAAGTGAAAAATTAAGAATTAAATTCCAAATGGCTTTTGGGAAAAAATTAGGAGATTTTCTTTTAAATATTTTAATATTGATTAAAAAAATAATTAAAAAGATAGCGAAAATAATTTTATATCCTTTAGTTCTATACAAAAGAAATCATTTAAAGCAAAAGATGTATTTAGAAGAATATGCTGATTTCATGACGAGTTTAAGTAGTTTATCAAAACCAGATTATCTTGTTTTTTATAATAAAAATTGGTTAGGAACACAAAATGCCACGACTGAAATATTTGAAAATACTATTGGAATTGAAGAATTATGGAGTGATAAACTAATTCTTGATATAGCCAGTGAAATTGTGCAAAGAAAAATTAAATTGGTTATCTTTAGTGCCTTTTCTTTTGGCTGGGATGATTTGGTTAGAAAGTTAAAAGAACTTGATCCTCATATAGTTATTAAAGTAATTTGGCATGGTAGTAACGCCATGAATGTTGAAGAATATGATTGGACTTGTTTTGAATTAATTTTTAAATTACTAGAGGCAAAATTAATTAATAAAATAGCTTTTGTTAAAAAGAGTATGTATGAATTTTATAAATTAAAAGGCTATCAAGTAGAATTATTATTAAATAATGTTTCTTTAAGTAAAGAAGATAAAGACAAATATCAAAAACCTTTTAAAGATAAATTTACGAGAATTGGTTTATATGCTTCTGGTGATAGATGGGTTAAAAACTTTTATAATCAATTAGGAGCGGCCTCTCTTGTTAAAAATGCCAAAATTGATTGTATTCCGATAACTGAGAAAACTTTAAAATTAGCCAAAATATTGAAGACTACTGTTAGTGGGCTATCTAAACCCGTAAGTAGAGAAAAACTCTTAGAGAGAATGGGCAAAAATGATCTAAACTTTTATGTTACTTTTTCCGAATGTGCTCCGTTAATTCCTTTAGAAAGTTTAGAATTAGGAGTGCCTTGTCTAACTAGTAACAATCATCATTATTTTGAAGGAACAGAGTTAGGAAAATATTTAATCGTTAACGAAAATGACAATATGCTGAAAATTTATGAACAAGCTAAATTATGTTTAGAAAATAAAGAATTAATTATTGAACTTTATCAAAAATGGAAAAAAGATTACGATAAAAAAGCTCAAGAAAATATAAAGAAGTTTTTAGAAAAATAGGTGAGTTATGAAGAAGATAAATTATAAATTTTGGGGAATTAGTATTGGCTTAATTGTTTTACTAGGAATATTTTATTTTAAGTATTCATTAATTGTTTCTCCCGATGGTTCTGACTATTATAGTTATGTTCGTATTTTTGATGGTTTAGATCCTTTTTCTACTTGGGAAACAACTAGAGGTTTTTCATTCCCCGTGTTACTTTATTTATTTAAACATCTTTTTGGTGATAATTCTTTAGGATTATTAATAGGATTTTTCTTATTCCATCTTTTATTAGTGGGAATGGGGGCTTTAATTTTAAATACATTCTTAAAAGAATACAATAAGGGTAGAAGTA
>CANQLN010000119.1 GCA_947624695.1 uncultured Bacilli bacterium | reverse complement strand
TTTAGATATAATGAAGATGGAACAATAACAAAATTAATGACACCAGAAGATGAAAGAGTTTTAATGGAAGGAATCATTGAAAGAAATGCTTACGAAGATGGAATGAAGAAAGGTATGAGAGTTGGAGCCAAAAATACAGCTATTTCAATGTTAGAAGATAAAGTACCTTTATCTAAAATAGCCAAATATACTAATATGAGCATTAAAGAATTAAAAAAATTAGTAGTAAATAAAAAAAATAACAGGGGTGAATAAAAAGATGTTTAGATTTAATGAAGATGGAACAATAACAAATTTAATGACACCAGAAGATGAAAGAGTTTTAATGGAAGGAATCATTGAAAGAAATGCTTACGAAGATGGAGCCAAAGATAATGCCAAAAATATAGCTATTTCGATGATAAAAGAAAATATACCATTAGAAACTATATCTAAAGTCACTAAGATAAGTTTAAAAGAATTAAGAAAATTAAACAAAGCTTTATAACTTAAGAAGTTAATCTTCTTTTTTCTTGACATTATTTTTAATTAATCATAGTTTAAAAGTCTTATTTATGATATATTATTACTAGGTGGTAGTAGTGGTAGTAACAATTATTTTAATTATTCTTTGTTTATTCATTCTTTTCCTTACTTTCAAATCATTTAAAAAGAATGAATTTAATATGTTTGGTTATAATTTAGGTAAATATATCCTAGGACCTATTTTTAAATTTTATTATCCTTATAAAGTGGTAAATAAACCTATAGTACCAGAGGAAGGTCCAGTTATTTTTTGCTGTAATCATATTCATATTATGGATCAATTTTTAACAGTTTTAGAAGTTAAAAGATCTATTCATTATATGGCCAAAAATGAATATTTTTTAAATAGAAAGGTTAAATGGTTTTTTGCCGGTACTGGTTGTATTCCGGTAAATAGAGAAATTCATGATGAGAATGCTAAAGAAAAAGCTATGGAAGTTTTAGATAAAGGTTTAGCTTTAGGTATATTTCCGGAAGGAACTAGAAATAAAACGAAAAAAGTTTTATTACCTTTTAAATATGGAGCGGTATCTTTAGCCAGTAAAAGTAAGGCCACAATTATACCTGTGGGTATTTCGGGAACTTATAAATTTCGGACTAAAGATTTGAAAGTTAATTTTGGGACTCCTTATAAAATTGAAAGTGAAGATTTAGAAAAAGAAAATCAAAAATTGTATGATACAATTTTAAAACTCATAAAAGAGGCGAAGAAATGAAAAATATTTATGTTAAAGATATTTTAAGATTAACTAATGGTAAATTAATTAAAGGGTGTGAAGATACTATTTTAAATAGTTTTTCTACTGATACTAGAACTATTAAAAAGAGTGAAGTTTATTTAGCTTTAAAGGGTCAAAATTTTGATGGTAATTTATTTTATGAAGAAGCCTTACAAAAAGGCTCTAGTGGTTGTATCTTAAATGAAGATGCTAAAATTAGTGAAGAAGTTTTAAATAAATATCCTAACTCTTTTATTATTTTAGTTAGCAATCCTTTAAAATGCTTACAAGAAATAGCAAAATATAAAAGGAGTTTATATAATATTCCGGTTATTGGAATAACAGGAAGTGTTGGTAAAACTAGTACTAAAGATATTATTGCGAGTGTCTTAGCCCAAAAATATAAAGTTTTAAAAACCGAAGGTAATTTAAATAATCATATTGGGCTTCCTTTAACTATTTTAAAATTACAAGATCATGAAGTTTTAGTGGTAGAAATGGGCATGAATAATTTTGGGGAAATTAGTCTTCTTTCTAGAATTGCTAAACCTAATGTGGCCCTTATTACGAATATTGGCACAGCTCATATTGGCACTTTAGGTTCAAGAGAAAATATTTTAAAAGCCAAATTAGAAATATTAGAGGGAATGGATGAAGGAACTTTAATTATCAATAATGATAATGATTTATTACATGAAGTAAAGAATAAAATAAATTCGAAAATTAAAGTTCTTACTTATGGTATTCAAAATGAAAGTGATTATAGAGCTACTAATATAAGTCTTAGTGATAAAGGAAGTACTTTTGATGTTTTAATCAATAATGAAAATGAGCATTTCCAAGTAAATGTTCCAGGGGAAGCTTTTGTGTTAAATAGTCTAGCATCTTTAATCGTGGGTCTTCAATTTAATGTTTCACTAGAAAGTATTAAAAAAGGTATTTTAAACTTTACTTTATCAAGTAAGAGAATGGAAATTGAAAAATTAAAAGAAATAACTTTAATTAAAGATTATTATAATGCTAATTTGGATTCAATGAAAAGTGCTCTTAATTATTTAGGCAGTTTACAAGATACTAGAAAAATTGCTATTCTAGGAGATATGTTAGAACTAGGTTCATTTAGTGAAGAATTACATCGAGAAGTTGGTAAATGTGTTTATGATAATAAAATAGATATTTTAATTACTATTGGTATGGAATCCAAAAATATTGCTGATGAGTGTTTAAAATTAGGTTTTAATAAAAATAATATTTTGACATATGATTCTATTAGAGATGCTTATCCCCATATTAAAAATCTTTTTAAGAAAAAAGATACCATTCTATTTAAAGCATCTAATGGAATGAATTTTCAAGAAATTTATTCTCTAGTAAAGGGTGACTTATAAAATAAATGAAATTAGCCATTATTTTTGGTGGTAAAAGTCCAGAACATGAAGTATCTATGGCTTCAGCAACAAGTATAATTACGGCTTTAGATAAAGAAAAATATGAAATATTTCCTATTTATATAAATAAGCTGGATGCACTTAAGTAATAATGGTACATCGTGCGTAACCACAACCGGAACTTGTCCATCGTACACAGTTGAATGGACCATGTTGCGGCATGATAGCAACGGTGCGTGGGCTGTCGATAATAACGGCACTGTACGCAACTATGGCTTCAGCTGGCCGGCTTCGGTTCGCCCAGTCTTCTATATTAGTACTAATAACTTAAAATTATCTGGAGCCGGTTCCTTATCTAATCCATTTGTAATTCAAGATGTTGAAGAAAATTAATTAAAATTAACAGTGAAATATTTAAATTTTGCTGTTTTTTTTAAATTATATAATGCAAATTTTGTTATAAATTGTCGAAAAATTAGAAGTTTTGACAACGTTTGTCGAAAGTGTTGAAATAGATAAAAATATAAGTAAAATAGACACCTCGAAAGCGAGGTGATATAATGAACACGCAAGATGAGACAAAATATTTTACTTTGAAGTATGATGAAATATTTAAGTCTGTAATAGTGGATGAAAATGATCATACTATCATGAATAGTATTTTGTCTGATATCTTAGAAAAAGAAGTAAAAGTCAAAAGATACTTAAATAGTGAATTAAAGATCAA
>CANQLN010000118.1 GCA_947624695.1 uncultured Bacilli bacterium | reverse complement strand
ATATAAGCTCCCCACTCTCACCACTGAGTTATTTCCCTATATGTAAAGGAAAGATATTACTTTCCTTTTGGTCCAAACAATTCTCTTATTAGATTAGCTACTGTCTTTTCCCATCTAGCATCATTAGTAACTAAAGCATCTTGAAACATTTTAATGGTTGCTTCTTTATCATTTAGTTGCATTGTTAAATCATTTACTTTTCTTTCTAAATATTTAACCTCTTCTGATGGTTGGGCTTGTTCTACTACCTCTTCTACTAATCCAGCATTCTTTTCTTCTCTAGTCATCTTCTTCTTCCTCTTCATCCTCTTCTTCGTCATCATCTTCTAAATCAGCACCATTAACTACTCTATCTTTTATCAATTCAAGAAAATCATCTAGCATTTCTTCATCATCCTCAGTACCATTTAGTTGTCTATATGCCGATGCGGCACCACAAGCTATCATTTGAATAAGGTCAATTGTGTGTCCGTGTACTTCAATTTGTACATTGAAACCATTATCTTCTCCCTTACATTCAATCTTTAGTCTTGCTTTCTTTCTTCTTTCATCTAATTCTTTTTGACTAGGACCATCAGTCATCTTTTCGATTTGTTTCAAGATTTCTTTTAATGCCTTCTTATCATCTAAGTCTGCTACATCTTTTAGTTTGCCATTTACTACTGTGGCAACTTTGATACTTACTTTAGCCATTCTACTTCACTCCTTCACTTTGACTATCTAAATATTCTTGTTTTTCTTTTTCATCCATCCAGTGTGATACTTTATCAACCCCGTTTGAATAAATCCCCTTGATATTACCTTTATCGCTTTTATAAGTATATAGTAACTTGAAATTATCTTTTACTAAATCCCACTCAGCTCCTTGTAATCTCTTATACTTTGGTTTGAAGTTTTCTTTTTTATTCTCCATCGCTTTCTTCCTCCTCTTTATTATTATACGATATCTTCTTGCCATTTAATACATTTAATTCTTCTTCACTAAATACTCTATAGTTATACTCTGTTTGTAATGCTTTATCTGCTTTCAATAAATCAACTATAAGAAATTCCCTATAATCTTTTTGTTTTAACTTTTCTCTATTGGCTCCATAAACTTTCCACAATTCCCACATTTGTTTTACTTGTCTTCTTTCCTGGCGTAATGCTCTTAATTCATTGGCTAAGTTTACTGAACCAGTTTTGGTTAGTTTATTTTTAGGGTTCTCCATATAATGTTCTATATCACATAACCTAAGGTTTAATTCATCAATTGTTTTAACATATTCATCTATTTTACTTTCTACTTCCGTTAGGTTTCTTATTGCTTGTATTAGTTCTTCTAGCAGTTGCTCCTTGTTTGTTGCTTTCTTTCTTCTTCCCATTGGTTCTCTTCTCCTTCAATTTCAATAATTCATCTCTCTCCATCCTAGTATACTCAATAATCCTTCTTTGTCTCTCTATGGTTCTTTTTGCTTGCTTTAACTCAAGAGGGTCATTTAGAAGTTTTAATGTTTTCTTATATACATCAGATGCCATTACTTCTTTACATACCTCCAATTCTAATATAGCAGTATTGTATTTCCTTCTATAATAAATTGCTGCACTTAAGCCTTCTTCTTTTATCTCTGCCCTATGCTTTAAGTAATCCATTACAAATCCCATACTACTCACCTCTTATCGCATATTGTCTTGCTGTATAATAGTCACAGGTGTATCCTTTTGCCTCATCACATCTTCGGTACATTTCATCGTACTCTTTTGCAATATCTCCTATCATTAGATAAAAGCCTCCTATTGCAATTACCACTAACATAACCTTAACCCACTTTTTCAATCTTCTTTTTGGTTTCATTCCCATAATCTCCTTTCTTACAATTATAATTATAAGATACAAATATGGAAAAATCAAGGCATAAATTAAAAGTTTTTTAATTTTCTTTTATTTACCACTTTTATATACTTCTAATCTATCTGAGAAATCCTTTAATAAACCAGGAGATTCAATAACATAAGTTGCTATCATATCTGCATTGTGGGTTATCAATGCTTCTGGGTATTTGTTAAATAAATTAGATACATCATTAGGTTCTCCTTTAGAAAATCCCATATGATTTCTAATCATTGCTATTTCTACATCTGATAGTGGTATGCCTAGTTGCATAATCATCATTATACTTTTCTCTGCGTGACCTACTGGAAATAAATCATCAACACCATAATATGGTTGTTGTACCCAAGCACCATTCACTTTTACATTTCTCATTTCTATTGTATAATAATTAGTTTTACATATATCGTGTAATAATGAAGTTATAATAATCGTATCCATAGGTATATTGAATAACTTAATCAAATCTTTTTGTCTTACTGATTCATAATATACATTTAAACTATGTGCTAATAATCCGCCTTCTATACAATTATGATATCTTGTACTAGCTGGTGCTAACTTAAAATCACTCTTATCTAAGAAATCAATTAACTTATCAATGTTTTGTCTTTTGGTACTTAATAATAATTCTTTAAATGTCTTCCACATCGTCGATACATCTAATCTGTTCTCTTCGTTCATTTCTAATAAACGCCTCCTCACTTAATATTAACTCTTCTGGTACCCCAACCTCTGTATCAAAATGTTGGTTACCTTTAATTACTTCATCTATGAATTCTCTTATGCTGGTTTTACTATTAACCCCATACTTAAGGTATCTATATGAACCGTGATAAACTATATGCTTATACGGATAAATAAAAAGAAATTGAGGACTATTTGGAAATCTTCTATTTACTGCTACTATATATCCTCTGTATATAACTTCTACAATAAATGGGCTTTTCCAACGCCCTCTTGCCATTATTTCATCCCCCTCTTTGAATTTCTTTAACTGTGCCATATTACTTTGAACTCCTTTACCACCTTTCTTATATCTCTATTTTGTCTTCTCTGCATCCTTCTGTAATAGAATAATGTATACATATATTCAAACCATCCTTTTGACTTACAATCTTCTACTACCTCTCGGAATTCTACATCTCTATGCTTAACAGCTAATAAATTATAATACAAATCTATCAATGCTTTTCTATTTGGACTATGATATTCAGTAACAAACTTACTATCCGCCCAGAAGAACAATACATTATAACTCCACTTAATATTCTTACATTCTAATAATTCTCTCATAGTTGGAAAATGTTGAACTGATATAGCCCCATCTTCTTTGTATAAATAATAATCCTCGCTACCACTTCTTCTTATTACTGTTAGATTATTATAACTTTTCACTATATTAAAGAATTGAATGATATCTCCTGGCTTAATTATTCTCCCCACTATTTGCTTTTCCATTATTTCTCATCTCCTCTATTCTACTTGGTATTATATTG
>CANQLN010000117.1 GCA_947624695.1 uncultured Bacilli bacterium | reverse complement strand
GATGAGAGAATCGAACTCCCAACTAAAGTTTTGGAGACTCCTATTATACCATTTAACTAATCCCCTATCTTTGGCACAAAAAGATTATAACATAAATAAAAAGAAAATACTATAAAAATCAATTATTTTAGGTTGTATCATAAAATAAAATAGGTGATGGGATGTTAATTAATTATACGACAAAAGAGTTAGATTTATTAGCCAGAATTATGCGGGCAGAAGCTTTAGCTGAGGGAGATTTAGGAATGCTTATGGTGGGTAATGTCGTAGTTAATAGAGTTGTAGCTAATTGCTATACTTTTAAAGGTATTGATTCCTTAACGGATGCGATATATCAAAAAAATCAATTTTCAGGTATTAATAATTCTTTATTTCAGGCTAGCCCAACAACTTTAGAAAGAAATTTAGCTGAACGAATTTTAAGAGGAGAATATTATTATCCTGCGACGCATTCATTATGGTTTTACGCTCCAGGAAATAACAGTTGTCAGTCAACTTGGTATAGTCAACCTTTAGCAGGTAAGTATAAAAATCATTGTTTTTACCGTCCTGATCCCGGAATTTGTCAAGAATTATACTAATTAAATATCTTATTTCGCAAATTTGTGATATAATCTAACACGTAAGAGGTGAAAAAACATGAAAGTAATAAAGAAAAATTTACCTAAGGGTGTAAAAAAACAATTTGGAACCGTAAAAGGAGTCAAAGTTAAATTTGTTGCTAAACCAGCTAAACATATGAAAAACAAATAGACGAGAATTTTAGTTCTCGTCTTTTAGTTCTAAAAAGTCATCAATTTTATGATTTAAAACAACTGATATTTTATAAAGAGTATCAAATGAGCAATGTGTTTTTCCTTTTCTGAATTCTAATCTTCTAATAAAATCATAAGATTTGCCTACATCAACCGATAACTGCTCTTGAGTAATCTTTGCCTCGGCTCTAAACTTTTTAATATTCCGAGATATTTTATACCAGATATCTTCATCAAAAACAAAATTTCTTTTAAATGTCGCCATACTATCACCATCCATATTGTCACAATTTTTGATAATTTTGTCCGGTAACTATTATGCCCTGTTTTAGCTATAAAATGCAAAAATTTGAATAAAAATTAAATGTATGGTATATTTATTTTAATCATGGTGAAGTATTATGGAATTAAAATTACTCAAAGGAATAGGGCCTCAATTAGAAAAAAAATTAAATAGTTTAAATATTTTTACAGTAGAGGATTTATTAGAAAATTATCCTTATAAATATAATTTTATTAACTTGGTTGATATTAGAAAAGTAGAGGATAATGAAGTTTGCTCCGTTAAAGTAAACATTATTGATTCTCCCAAAGTTCAATACATCAAAAAGAATTTTAACCGTGTTAGTTTTGCGGGAATGGCTAATGGCGAAGTTTTTAATGTTATAATTTTTAATCGAGCTTTTTTGGTTAAAAGTTTAAAAGTTGGTAATAACATTATTTTAATTGGTAAATATAATCGCTTAAAAAATACATTTATTGCAAGTTCCATCAAATTTAACTATGAAGGCAACAAAATAGAGCCTGTATATCATTTAGTTGAAGGGCTAAATAATGTTACTATAACTAAAACGATTGATGAAGCTTTAAAAACTAATAGTTATTATGATTATATTCCAAGTATTTATTTAGATAAGTATAAATTTATTTCCAAAAAAGATGCTTTAGAAAAAATTCATAAACCTTTAACTAACGAAGATATTAAAATATCATCTAAAAGATTAAAATATGAAGAATTATTTAATTTTATGTTTAAAATAAATTATTTAAAAAAGTTAAATAATAAGTCATTAGGAATTAAAAGAGAGGTATCATCTTCTTCCAAAGAAGAATTTATTAAGTCACTTCCTTTTTTGTTAACGGAAGATCAATTAAAAGCTATTGACGATATTTATCAAGATTTAACTAATGAAGCAAGAATGAATCGCCTAGTTTTAGGAGATGTTGGAAGTGGTAAGACTATCGTTGCTACTTATGCGATTTATGTGAATTTTTTAAGTGGTTTTCAAAGTGCCTTAATGGCTCCGACAGAAATTTTAGCTGAGCAGCATTATAAAAGTTTGAAAAATATTTTAGAACATTTTAATGTCAAAATAGCGATACTTACGGGTTCTATGAAAGTTAAAGAAAAAAGAGAAATCCTTTCGCTTCTTAAAAGTGGGAAAATTAACTTAATTATAGGTACGCATGCTTTGATTAGTGATGATGTCGAATTTCATAATTTGGGTTTAGTTGTAACTGATGAACAGCATCGTTTTGGAGTTGGTCAACGAAATACTTTACGCGATAAAGGTTGTGTTCCAGATGTTTTATATCTATCAGCAACGCCGATTCCTAGAACTTATGCTTTAACTATTTATGGTGATTTGGATTTATCAATCATTAAAACTAAACCTATGGGAAGAAAAGAAATTATTACAGTTGTTAAAAAAGAAACCGAAATAAAAGATGTTCTTTTAAAAATGCTTGAGGAAATTAAACTAGGCCATCAAATATATGTCGTTTCTCCTTTAGTAGAAACTAATGAAGGTTTAGATTTAAAAAGTGTTTTTGAACTAGAAGAGAAATTAAAGTTAGCCTTTAAAAATATGATTCCAATGGACGTTTTACATGGTAAACTAAAGACCAGTGAAAAAGATAAAATAATGGCTGATTTTAAAACCGGTAAAATAAAAATTTTAATTTCTACGACAGTTATTGAAGTAGGTATTGATGTTCCTAATTCTACAATGATGGTTATTTATAATGCTGAAAGATTTGGACTTGCCACTCTTCATCAACTTCGTGGTCGGGTTGGGCGAAACGATGTGCAAAGTTATTGCTATTTAGTTAGCAATAAAGATATCGAAAGATTAAAAGTCTTAGAGGAAAGCAATGATGGCTTTTACATTAGTGAGAAAGATTTTCAAATGCGGGGCCAAGGCGATTTATTTGGTGTAAGGCAAAGTGGCGAAATGAGTTTTAAAATTGCCAATTTAAAAGATGATTATCAAATTTTATTACAAGCTAAGCTTGATAGTGAAGAATATATTAATACAGAACAATATAAAAATAACTATTATTATAAAAATATTGTCGAATCGATAACTTTTATTAACTAATTTGACTAAGAAATGCTAAAATTTAATTTTCTAAATTGACAAAAAAAAATTATTATAATATTATTAATATAGCATGATAGAAAACAATCATGCTTTGATTCCACCCCTTACGAAATTCAAAGGTGAGAGTGAAATCAACCAAAACCCCCTGAAGGAGCGCAATAGCGCTCCATTTTTGTTGAAACCCTTTATTTATAAGGGTTTGCAAGACAACCAAATTTTAAAAATCAATTTTAGGTGGCATTTAGGTGGCATTTTTATAATTTTTTGCTA
>CANQLN010000116.1 GCA_947624695.1 uncultured Bacilli bacterium | reverse complement strand
GAATAGCTCAGTTGGCTAGAGCACACGGTTCATACCCGTGGTGTCGAGAGTTCGAATCTCCCTTCCGCTACCAAAGTGTTTATTACTAGATTGTGTATCTAGTTTTTTATTTACTAAAAAATGTTATAATATTTAATGAAGCAAATAGCAATTTGTAAGAGGTGGATAAAATGAAACGAGGATCATATTTAAGTGTTGGATTCAGTGTTGGAATATCAATGACAATTCTTTTCAGTATTGCTTTTTGCAAAGTATTAAATAATTATGCTGGAATTGTCGCTGGAATTTGTTTTGGTATTTCAATGGGAGTTTCTACTTCTCTAATATTTAAAAAATATAATAAAAAAGATAAATAGTAATTTGCTTAATTGATTGGAGGCAAAATATGAAAAAGCCAAAAAATGTGTTTAAATATCTGGTGATTATAGCCATAAGTTTAATAGTAACTTTTATCTGTATCTTTATATTTAGGGGAGGACTAAATAAAGAAGAAGTAATAACAGATATAAATAAATATCAAGAAGTTATAGGAGTTAATGCCAGTAATAAATATAAAGATAAATGGGGAATGTCAGAAGAAATATTTCCCAGATCAGTTAAGGGATTAAATGTTAAAGATTTTAAAATGGTTTATTTAGATGCTTGGGATCATCAATACTTATCTTATTTAGTAGTAGATTATTCTAAAGATGAATATGAAAATGAAGTGGCAAGATTAAATAAATATGGAATAGAAGATTACATAGGCTATTATGGTGTAACCGGATTTACTAATTACAAATTATTAGCAATGGAATCTGATTCATACCAAGGATTTGTTTATGCAATTACAGATGGTAATAGTAGAATAATTTATGTCGAAATAATATTTTGTAATTACTTTATGGACATTAAATATAAGGAATATATACCAAATGAATATTTACCAGATGACTTTGATGCCACAATAAATAATAGTTATAGAAAAAAATTTATAAAATAATTTAACTAATTATAAGGCTAAGCCAAAGCACATAGAAATTGCCGATATTTATAATATAATTTTCTTAACCCGAGGGAAAAGTTTTACTTTTCTCTTTTTCTCTTATGTAATAGATAGTATAATTGATATATAAATGCAAGAGATAATTAAGAAAATTATAATTATACAGGAGAAGTTATGAATATTTTAGTATGTGATGACGAAAAAGAAATTGCCGATTTAATTGAAATATATTTAAAAAATGAAGGCTATCAAGTTTTTAAGTTTTATGAAAGTAAAAATGTTTTAGAGTTTTTAAAGACCGAAAAAATTGATTTAGCGATATTAGATATTATGATGAGTGATTTAGATGGTTTTCATTTATGTCAAGAAATAAGAAAAAATTATAATTTTCCGATTATTTTTGTAACGGCGAAAATTAGTAGTTTAGATAAAATTAAAGGCCTTTCTCTAGGGGCTGATGATTATTTAACAAAACCATTTGAACCTTTAGAATTAGTGGCCAGAGTTAAAGCTAATATTAGAAGATATAAAGAATATCAAGTGGATAACACGGAAGAAATTTATTTTCGAGGCTTAGTTATTAATCATAAAACTCATAAGTGTTTTTTAAATAATACGGAATTAGATTTAACGCCGATTGAATTTAAAATTTTATGGCATTTATGTCAAAATAGAGGAGAAGTAGTAGCTTGTGAAGATTTATTCTTTAATGTTTGGCAAGAGAAATATTATGAAAATGATAATAATACAATAATGGTTCATATAAGACATTTAAGGGAGAAAATGCATGATACAGGAAAAGAACCTAAGTATATTAAAACAATTTGGGGAGTAGGTTATATAATTGAAAAATAAATATGGTAATGCTTTAACGAAAAAATTAGTTAAAAAAATAATTTTAAGTACAACTATTTACACTTGTTTTTTTCTCCTTATATATATTATTGCGAGAACTTATTGTGAATCTTATGTATGGCAGCCTTATGATAAAACTTATCAATTTTTAAAAATGATTAAAGATAATGTTATTATTGAAGTTATTGTCTGGTTAATAGGGGTAGCCATTATATCTTTTTATCATTTAAGAAAAACCCTTGCTTATATTGACGCGATTGTTTTGGGGAGTAGTAAACTTTTAATTCCTAATGAATATATTCGGCTTCCTGAAGAATTAAAAGATATTGAAATAAGTTTAAATAAAATTAAAGAAAAGGCTTTTTTAGAAGAAAAAAAGAAAAATGATTTAATAGTTTATTTAGCCCATGATATCAAAACCCCTTTAACTAGTTTAATTGGCTATTTACATTTATTAAAAGAAGAGGATAATCTACCTTTAGAAAATAGAAAGAAATATTTAGATATTGCTTTAAGTAAGTCCGAAAGATTAGAAGAACTAATTAATGAATTATTCGATATTACTAAGTTTAGTTTAGATGAGATTCATCTTCAAAAAGAAGAAATAAACCTTAATTTAATGGTTGAACAAATTATTGATGATTTTTATCCTCTTACTTTAAGTTTACATAAAGAAATAGAATTTATAAAAAAAGATAAAATAGTTTTAAAAGCTGATTCTAATCTTTTAGCAAGAGTTATTAGTAATTTAATTAAGAATGCTTTAAATTATAGTTATCAAGATACATCTATTTTAATAACTACTTATATAGATCAAAAATATGCTTATCTAACTGTTAGTAATAAAGGAGATAAGATTAAAGAAGAAGATTTAAATAAAATATTTGCTAAATTTTATCGGGTTGATAAAGCCCGTAAAACCTCTTTAGGAGGTTCTGGTTTAGGACTCGCTATTTCTAAGGAAATTATTTTAAAACATCATGGTGATATAGAGGTATCTAGTGATGAAGAGGAAACTAAATTCACGATAAAATTACCTCTTTAAGGAAATCTTAAGAAATTTCTAAGATATTATTAATAAACCCATTTTCTAGTTTTGTTACAATGAAAATGGGTTTTATGATGAGGTGTTTTATGAAAAGAAGAAAAAGAAGAAAAAAAATATTAAAATTAATAATTATTTTTGGATTAATCGGTGGTATAGTTCTTTTTTATTACCATTATTTTAAAATGTTAACTCTTGATACTGTAATTATTGATAATGATAATTATGAAGAAAATAACGATAATATTGATTATGATAAATATCAAACGTATGAAGATGTTTCGATGCTTAAGTATGAAAAGGGCACAATTATGGAGAGATTAAAAAATTTCAGTAAAACTGATAAAAGAATTAATAATATTATTGATGATTATAATACTTACCCAGAAGTATTATTAGAAGATTTATCAAGAAATATTGAACTTACTGATTTCGTTTTAAATTATAAAGAAAAGAAAGATAAAGTTTATAGTGATAATATCGGGAATGTCACAAAAGGTGAAATACCTTTATTACTTCAATGGGATGAAAGATGGG
>CANQLN010000115.1 GCA_947624695.1 uncultured Bacilli bacterium | reverse complement strand
ATTAGTTAAATGGTATAATAGGAGTCTCCAAAACTTTAGTTGGGAGTTCGATTCTCTCATCCTCTGCCATGGGTAAATCTGTTCGAACTTTTCGAACTTAATATAATTTCTAACTTCAAGAAAGGAGTTAGATTTTTTATGCTTAAATTTAAATTTTCAAACTAATGTTTGTTACTATTTTTCTAAATGAAATTTCCTATAAGATAAGATAAAATAATCCATAAATTAACTTTAATAAGAAAATTTATGGACCAGATAACTAAAATATTTTTGATACTTGAATTATATTATTGCCAAGATAAACATCATCTATTATTTCATTTAATAATTTTTTACACGCTTGCAAAGATTTATATAAATCTACAATACCAGCTTGCTTATCCCAATTTGCATTTTCAACTTCCATGTTATTTAAATTCACTTCTTGTTTTAAAAGTTTATTATAATAAAGATTGATCAATTCTTCTTGCTTTTCTTTCATAAATTTTGGAAATGGAATTGATAATATATTATTTAATTTTAATTCTTTCATTTTGGAACCCATTGATAAATTTGCACAATATTTTCTATACATTTTGGAATTCATTAAGCAGGATATATATATTAATTCACTATCACTCATATTATATATTTTATATATGCCTTGATTATGTTGTGCTTTACCAAATAAATCATAATCATAATATGCCGTTATACCAACATATTCGCCAGTTCCTCCTTTTGAAGTCCTATTAATTATTAAAGCACAATTTTGATTAATATTATTTTTATCACAAGTTATCCTATTTGACATATCTATTGTTCCATCATTATTTATAAAAGATGGGGTAATCCAATAATATTTTAAACTATCCAACGTATCAATAACTCTTGTTTTTGGAGTATTACCACCTTTTATATTTTTGTCTTCAATATAAAAATATCCATACTTATAATTCTTAATTAAAAAATCTATTTTTGAAAATTCTTCGGTGTAATTACCTGTATCAAGTCTATTTATTTTTATTAATTGATTTATACTAGGATAATTATATTGAAAAGAATTATTATTTTGGTTGCTAATAATTTCGTTGCTTATGATTTGTTCTATTTTATTTACTTTATTAGTTATTTCTTTTTCTTTGTTTGAAATTATTCTAACAAGTTTTTCTATATAATCAATTGTATCATTTTCATTTGGAAAAGGTATTATACAATCTAAATATAATTCTTTTGCGTGCATTAATGTCGCGCCCTTTGGTATTTTTGCCATTAATTGTTTTTTAAACTTGTTATGTTTCATTATAGCGAATACATAATATTTATATTTAGGAATAATAATTCTATTTATTCCTGAACTAAACATATAATTAGAATAATCTTTATCTAGTAAAACTACTTCCCCAACATTTGAATCTTTGCAAATCAAAATATCATCTTTATGTAAACCATAATTAACAAACGCAGTAGATGATATATCTAATATTGATCTTTCATCTTTAACTATTGAAAATTTTGATTCTGTTATTGAAGAAGTTCTTATAAATTTATAAGGTGAATTGGATACATAATTATTACTTCCAACCTCAGTTCCTTTTTCTATTTTTAATACTAGTTCTGATAATTTTTTTTGTATTTTAGAATTTATAACAATACTTGAGTAATTACTTGGCGATAACATATTTTTATTGTTGATTATGTCTTTAAATTTAATTTCATTATTCATATGTAACTCCTATAAAAATATATCTTGTAAGTCTTTTTCTTGCTTTAAACACCAATTTTTAAATTCTTCAATAGTTTGTGTAAATTCCTCATCAATCATAGGATTTCCTTCGTTATCAACCATTATTGAAAAATTATCATCTAATTTGTATTGCTTGTCAAAATATTTTACTCTATTTGAAGTTTTAACATCATAGCCAACTTTCTTGATATCCTTTATAAATACACTATAGTTTTTTTCAATTAAATTATTTAACTTTTCTTCTGAAGGTTTATAAGCAACTATAATCGTAGTATTAACTCCAGTATCTGCAAAAACATTTGAAGGCAGATCAAACAATGCTACTATTCTCATTTTTTTCATTAGCCATTCTCTTGCTTTTGACCACTTATCAACTGATGCTAACGAATTTGATAAAATAATCCCCATTCTTCCATTTTCTTTTAAAATTCTATAAGCATTTTCAAGAAAAACTAATCCCAAATCTATCGAGTTAGAATCCCTTGCAATATTCCATAATTCATATAGTTCAATTGTTTTTCTATCACTTTCTGTTTTTGCTTCATATTTTCTTCCTTCGCCAAAAGGTGGATTGGTCAAAACAATGTCAAATTTTTTTAATTGCTTTTGTTTTCCCCAATTATCCCAATTTCCATTTTTATGTAATATTGGATCTAATTCGACAAGTTCATCTCTTGAATCAAATTTATATAAAATAGAGCCTTTATCAGCTTTATATCGAAGTTTAGAATTCCCATCACCATTTAATAGCATATTTAATTGTGCAAGCATAATCATTTGTTCATCGTTATCCACGCCATACAAATTTTCATCATTTAACCTATTTCCAGCATGTTTATATGCTAAAGCAAGAAAATCAGCTATTCCTACTGTTGGGTCAATGACTGTTTCTGATCTTTTGGGATTAACAATGTCTACTAAAAAGTTGATAACTGGTATTGGAGTTACAAACTGACCATTTTTTGCTTTTGAAAATTCACTTGCAAATTGATAAAAAACCAATTGATATAAATCTGTTTGATTTGAAAGAATAAAACTATAGTCTTGGAATTGTTTAACAATTTCACTAATAATATGAATATGAGACACTTTTCCCCATGAAATTGTTTCCTCATCATTCTCTTTTAAAATGTAATGATATTTATTTGCTGCTTCATTATATAGTTTTCTCATCCTTTTTATAAAGTTTGTAATATGTTCATCGGATAATTTTATAAAATCCATTTCACAATCATTAATATAGAAAAGTAAATCCATTTTATGCATCTCATCCTGTTTAGCATAAAAATCTATTTTTCTATTATCTTTTTCACTTATATATCCTTCTTGTGATCTTTTCTCATCAAATATTTTTAATGCTAATATTTGAATTAATATTTCATATCCTCTTTGATTTAACATTGATTGCTTATCCATAACTTTAAGTATTTCAAAAACACAATCTTTTAACTGATTTGTAGATGCACCAGTAATTATATCCAAGTCATAAACAGTTCTATTGCTTCTATCAATAGGAACATAATCTAAATTTTTAATTATTTGCTCAAATGTTGGTATTTTATAATATGCATCAGGAATATCAAGAGATAATTCTTTTAAAGAACTATCATCTCCTTTTTTATTTAATGTTTCATCAAATCTTAAAATTTTATCGTATTTTTTTCTAAAAATGTATAATTTTTCAGTATCGTATAGCATACCAATTCCATAATAAGCATCTATTTCTTTGATTGCTGGTTTTAACTGTTGATTATAAACGACTTCAACA
>CANQLN010000114.1 GCA_947624695.1 uncultured Bacilli bacterium | reverse complement strand
CCCCCGGACCAATATCTACTAAATAATCGGCCGCAAGCATAGTATCTGTATCATGTTCGACGACAATTAAAGTATTTCCTAAATCCCGCATTTCTTTTAAAGAATTAATTAATTTTTCATTATCTCTTTGATGTAACCCAATGGATGGTTCATCCAAAACATATAATACACCCGATAATTTACTACCAATTTGAGTAGCTAATCTAATTCTTTGGGCTTCACCACCTGATAAAGTCGCGGCACTTCTCGATAAAGTTAAATAACTAAGACCAACATTGATTAAAAAATCTAAGCGGGCTAAGATTTCTTTAATTAATAAATTACTAATTTCCATTTCTTCATTAGTTAATTTTAAATTTTGTAAAAAATCTCTTAATTCATCAATAGCCATCTCGGTCATCTCATAAATATTTTTCTTATTTATTTTAACTGCTAAGATTTCTTCTTTTAATCTCGTACCATGACAATGATTACATAAAGACTCGACCATGAAACCTTCAATCCATTCTCTAATCCAAGAACTATTAGTTTCTAAGTATCTTCTTTCTAAGTTATTAACAATTCCTTCATAACGCGATTTGGTATCTCTCGTACTACCATTCTTAGCCACATAATGAAAATCCATAATATCTTTAGTACCGTATAAAATGATATCTAAATCACTTCTTTTCATATCTTTAACAGGAATATCTAAATCAATATGATAATGATCTGCAACGGTACTTAAACTACTCATATACATATTATTATCTAAGTTAATGGCCACAATAGCCCCTTTATTAATACTTTTATTTTTATCAGGAATAAGTAAATCTTCGCTTATCTTAAGTTTGGTACCTAATCCCTTACATTCTTCACAAGCCCCATATGGTGAGTTAAAAGAAAACATTCTTGGTTCTAGTTTACTAATAGAAAAATTACAATAAGGACAAGCGTAATTTTCACTCATCAATAAATCTTCTTCATTATTAATTCTAATAATAACAAGACCATTTGCCATTTTACAACTAGTTTCTAAGGCTTCAAAAATTCGGCTTCTTTCATCCCCACTAACGGGTAATTTATCAATTAAAACATAAATATCATCTTTAATATTTTTTTCTAAAGTTATCTCATCAGTAGCGTTATATAAAGTTCCATTAACTTTAATTTTAGTAAATCCCTTACTTCTTAAATCATCAATTAAATCTTTATGAGTTCCCTTTTCTCCTCTTACTACCGGTGCATATATTTCTATTTTAGTTCCTTCTTCAAAATTTAAAACCTTATTAGTCATCTCTTCAATACTTTGGCTTTTTATAGGTATTTTATGAATCGGACAATAAGGAATCCCAATTCTAGAAAAAAGTAATCTTAAATAATCATATAATTCTGTAATCGTTCCCACTGTAGACCGGGGGTTTTTATTTGTTGTTTTTTGATCAATCGAAATACTTGGTGATAATCCTTCAATGGAATCAACATCTGGTTTATCTCCCGATCCAATGAATTGACGAGCATAAGCCGATAAACTCTCAACATATCGTCTTTCTCCTTCAGCATAGATAGTATCAAAAGCTAAACTACTCTTACCACTTCCGGAAACACCTGTCATAACAATTAACTTATTTTTAGGAAGTTCTAAATCAATATTCTTTAAATTATTTTCTCTTGCTCCTCTAATGACAATCTTATCCATTTTTATCACCAACCAAACTATATTTTAATCAAATTTTAAAAAAATACAAGCATTAATAATATATCAAACATTTGTATTTATTTCAAGTCTAAATTTCAATATTTATGCAAAAAGACCCTTTAATATTAAGGGCCTCGCATCCGTAGAGTAAACCTCTACCTTATTATTATCACCTATTTTTAAATTTTTATACTATCTTTTTCGGATTAATTTTTGATAATAAGGAGTTGTATAACTCGGGGTACCTAATTCAAAATGGCTAACTCCTTCTTCTTTAATAAAATTAATACCCGTACTTTTTACTTTTTCTTCATTATAGCTAACAATTCCATCACTAGGAATACCTAATAATAAATAATTCATATAAGCAAGATAATTTGCGAGTTTATTTTTACTATTAACATCAGTTAAATCACTACCCGTAAAAGTTATCTTATCTAAATTAGCAACATCTTCTAAGTTTACAAAGCCATTTTTCATAAGATGCATATAACCAAATTCATCATTAACCATTAATTTAGAAATTAAATATATCATTTTTTCGGGTAAACGTAATTCTTTTTTAACTTGGTCCCATTTTTCTCTTTGCAATAAAGGAACCCCAAATATCGGAGCATGAAGCGCTAAAACTTCTTTTACTCTTGGACTCTTACTTAATAAAGTTCCAATCATGCCACCATTACTTATACCCATTATGGTAACATTTTCTAATTTAAAAAGATCTAAAGCATTTTCTAAACTTCGCGCCAATAATTCATCAGCAATCATGCTTTTATCATTAATTCTAATAGGATAATCGTAAATAAAAATATAAGGGGTATGAATTTCATCATCATATTCAAAGAAATTTTGATATTGATAACAACTATTTTTATGTAATCCTGTTTTACTTTCAACAAATTGGGTTTTATGCCCCATTTGCCCACAGATAAAAATAATCGGTTCTAAATCTTTTTTACCCGCTTCCGCCACTCTTACTAATTTATAAAAAGCATGATTATAAACTACTTCCATATTATGAGGATCTAATTTTTTTAACATAGCTTTTTCCCCCCTTTAAAAAATTAATATTATTATAGTAAAAATTTTAAAAAAGTCAATTAGACTTAGTGACCTTAACAAATCTAACTGTTTTCATGCTTTGGGTAGTTGTCGGTTTATCATTACTATCGGTTCTTACTTTAGATATTTCTAAAACATTGTCATAGCCAGCAATTACTTTACCAAAGGCAGCATAATTACCATCTAAATAACTAAGATTAGCATTATTATTAACACAAATAAAGAACTGACTACTAGCACTATTTAAATCATCGGTCGTTTCCGGATTATTATCATCACTTCTCGCCATTGATAAAACACCCTCTTCATGTTTTAAAGAATTATCAAAACCATTCTCAGCAAATTCACCCTTAATAGTTTCATCACTTCCTCCAAAACCAGTACCCGTTGGATCACCAGTTTGAATCATAAAATCGGCAATGACACGATGAAAAATAATACCATCATAGAATTTTTCTTGAACTAGTTTTTGAAAATTGGCCACTGTTTCAGGAGCAATATCAGGGTATAATTCCGCAAGTATTACTTCATTTTTATTAGTAACTATTTTAACATAATTAGTTACTTCTTCCGTTTCTTCATAAGAATAGCCTTCAATTTTCCCAGCGGTTAAATCCTTGTTTCCACATCCAGTAATTAAAAATAAACATATAAATAAACTTAAAATAATTTTTTTCATCTAATCATCCTTTTCATGCAAAAATTTTTAAATAAAACGTTCTCCTATTTTTCATATTGATATGATATCACATAATAAAAATTTTACAAAA
>CANQLN010000113.1 GCA_947624695.1 uncultured Bacilli bacterium | reverse complement strand
GGTAGAAAATATGTCAGTAATACAAATAATTGGCCTTATAGTTGTATTAATTTTAACCATATTGGGTGGAGTATTTATTGCTTTAAAATCTAAGAAACATAACCTAATTAAATGGATAGGTTTATTCTTATTCTTAAGTATTGGTTTAACTTGGGTTTTTGGCTATGGGTATTTTAGCGGTACAGAATTCTCTGATGGAGGAATGATGTATCGTCAAGGTTTAACTGATATACCTTATTTGATATATCAAGCATTAAACTTTTCACTAGATAAGATTGTCTTCTTACTAGTACTTGGCGGTTTTTATGCCGTTCTTAGCGTTTGCAATGGCTATAAAAAATTAGTTAGTTCCATTGCTGAAAAATTAAAAGGAAAGGAAACAATTACAATTATTTTAGTTTCATTACTATTTACAGCTATGGCATCATTATTTAGTCAAAGCTTTGTTGCTTTAGTCTTTGTGCCATTTATGATTTCTGTTTTATTAGAAATGAAACTAGATAAAATAACAGCTTTCTCAGTAACTTTTGGATCTGTTCTAATTGGTTTACTAGGAGCTACTTATGGTAGCGAAGGATTATATTACTTCAACTATTATACAAATATTAGTATTAATACAGGACTTTTATATCGTTTAATTGTTTTAGTAGTAGCCTTTGTTTTATTTAATTTCTTTACTGTCTTACATGCCAGAAAAGTATTGAAAGATAAGAATGTTAATGAAGTAGAAGCTGATCCATTTAAGGTAAGCAAAGTAGATAAAAAAGCGAAGGCTTGGCCTGTTGTTGTTTTATTCTCAATATTATTTGTTCTAATTATTTTAGGATATATAAGATGGGAAGAAAACTTTGGAATTACTATATTTAATGATTTCCATAAATGGTTATTAGATATTAAAATTGGTGATTTCCAAATCTTTAGAGCGTTCTTAGGAACATTCTCTATGGAAACTTATGGTGAATTTGGTAAATGGAATTTATTCCATATCTCAACTCTTTTAATGGTAATTGGTTCATTAATTGCTTTAATTAACCGCGTTAAATTCAGTGACTTTATTAGTGCGATTGGTGATGGCGTTAAAAAGATGAGATTACCTATTGGAGTATATGTTGGTTCTTATATGGTAATGGCCGCTGTATATATGGCTGGTACTATGCCAACAGTTACTAATTTAATTATGAAACTTTCAAGCAGCTTTAATCCATTTGTGACTGCCTTGGATGCTTTAATAGTTAATACATTCCATCCTGATTTAGGTCTTACTGGTTATATTGTAGGAACTTACTTAGTAAGTGCTTATGCTCAAAATATTGAAATCTTACATACTATTTTCATCACTTTATATGGTTTTGTAGGATTAATTGCTCCAACTAGTGGTATATTACTAATTGGTCTATCATATTTAGATATTGACTATAAGACATGGTTAAAATATATTTGGATGTTTGTCCTTGGTATTTTAGTAATTTTACTAGTACTATTTACTGTAATGTTTTATATTTAATAAATAATCATTTGGAAGAGAGAAATCTCTTCTTTTTTTTTACGGAAATTTACAACAAAAAGGTTAGCCAAAATTGACTCCGGGGGGGGTGTTATATAATAAGCATATAAGATATAAAGAGTAAGGATTATTTATGTATTTATTAACATAATTAATTTTTTTATTTACTATTTATATTCGGTATTATAAACAAGGAGAAAAATTTATGAATGAAGAAAATAAAAGAAAGATATTGATAGGAAGTATAGTGGCAGTAGTAGTATTAATAGCGATGATAGTAGGTGCAACCTATGCTTTTTATACCTTAAATGTCACCGATAGTGAAACAAATACCAATATAAATATCGAAACAGGATCAGCTAATGTAGTATCCATAGAGCAAGGAGTAGAAAATATTCATATTAATTTATCAGTAACTGATATGGCAAGTAATAGCACAAATAAAGAATATTATGCTACAGATAGAACTGAAGAAAATTATAAAACAAACCAAAGTGATGGAACATTAGAATTAGCCAAAGTAACTATGAGTAGTAAAGGGGAAGAAACAGAGAATTGTACTGCAACGATGACAATAACCATGGAAACTCAAGAAAACTCCATGGGAAGAGAATTAAAAAATGGCGATAGTGAATTATATATCGAAGTAGGAGGAAATACTCAAACTATCGATTTAAATAGTTTACTAACAGAACCACTTTCAGATAAAGTAACTAAGGATATAGAATTAGAATTAAGTGTAACAAGTAAAACCCCAACATCAATAAAAGGCTATTTAAAAATAAATAATACTGATGAAGATCAGACTTACTTAGCCGGAAGGACCTTAAATTTAACAATAGAAGTAAAAGATTTAAAATGTGGAGTAGTTAAGACAGCAGCAGATGTGATATTAGCCAGCAAACAATTAGAACCAGAAGGAAATGTAACATCAAGAGGAGACACCTTAAGGCGATATCAAGGATTAGTCCAAAATAATGAAAATGGAACAATAGACAATGATGTCGACAATTATATCTGTTTTGAAACAAGTGATGCTGAAACATGTAAAAAAGATACTGGTAAATACTTATATAGAATAATAGGAATAGATACAACAAATAAAGAAATAAAGATAATGAAACGAGAAGCCTTAGATACAGCACAAGCATGGGGATCAGGATCCCCAATCTGGGCAAGTAGTAGTCTTCAATCAAATTTAAATAGCACATTATATTTAAATACATTAGGTAGTAGTTGGTCAGATTTAATACAACCTCATGACTGGTATTATGGAGATGTACCAGCTGATAGTTCAGGAGTAGGTTCATGGAGTAGTAGTAATAATATAGAAGGACAACAAATGTATCAAAATGAGAAAGCAAAATGGGGAAACAATAAAATAACAAATACAAAAATAGGATTAATATACGTAAGTGATTATTATCTATCAGCCAAAGATATAAAATGCTTTAATAGTAGTACATATGGAGAATGTAAAAAGAGCTGGATGCACTTAAGTAATAATGATACATCAAGTTTAAGTAAAGCAGCCCCACCTAGTGAATATGAATGGACCATGTCGCGGATTGATAGCAGTAGTGCGTGGTATGTCTTTAGTGATGGCTATGTGGGCTTCACCAACTTCATCACTACGTTTTCGGTTCGCCCAGTCTTCTATCTTAAGTCCGGGTTAAAATTATCTGGGACGGGAAAATTAACTGATCCATTTGTAATTGAAAATGTTAAATAATAAATATAAGGAGGCATGTCTTCCTTTTTTAATTTAATAACTAGCTAGGTTTCTTATCTGAAATGTATTTAAAATTATATTTTAGGGTATAGGGGGGTTATTAATTAATTATATTAATTTTTGTTTTAGCACCGAAAGAACGGAAGATTTGTCTTCTGGGCTTTCGGTGATATAAATTTCATTATTTAAATGACTATTTAGAAATGTTATGTTATAACCCGAGTTTCGCACTTCATAAATAAAAAAAGTTTAATTTTTTATTGAAATTAGGCTTTTCTTTTTAAATAAAATGT
>CANQLN010000112.1 GCA_947624695.1 uncultured Bacilli bacterium | reverse complement strand
GGTTAGAGCATCCGGCTCATAACCGGGCGGTCGTAGGTTCGAGTCCTACGAGGTCCACCATTATATGTGCACCTGTGGCGGAACTGGTAGACGCGCTAGACTTAGGATCTAGTGGATATATCCGTGGGGGTTCAAGTCCCTTCAGGTGCACCAATGCCAAATATGTTCGGACTTTTTCGAACTTTTATATAGAGAACTTGTCAAAAGTTCTTTTTTATGTTATTATGTATTTGTCAAGGAAACTTGAATACAATAAAAAAGAGGAACATTTAAGAGCAAGTGAATGTCGCCTCTAAAAGTTTAGCTTCGACACTCAATCAGCGCTGATTGAGTGTCATAATTTTATTGCTATTACCAATAAGGTAAGGAGTAATAAAATGATAGCAATAAGCCGAAGGACTTTTACAATAAAAGTTCTTTTTTTCATTGTATCCCTCCTTTCTTTCTTAAGATTGGAGGACGACACTCACATCAAATGTTCCTATAAAAATTATACTATAAATTGAATTTATAAAACATAATTATAAATAAAATTTAGGTGGAACAGAAACACTATCTACTTGACGAATGCGCTCTAATTCTCTTTTGGTTTCCGTTTGTAACTCTTTTGATACATCAAGACTTCCCTTATAAAAGCGCCACTTACTTTCTAATTCATTTATAATACTTAACATAGCTTTAATGTTCCCTGAGCAAAAAGTAATTAAATTTTTTAAATCTTCATCACTAATGGTTCTTAACACACTTTTTATTACTTCATCATCACAATTATTAATAATTAGAAAGCGGATAAAATTTAAATCTTGAGAATAAGTAGGTTTAATAATTTTAAAGCCTTGCTCCTCTATCGTTTCTTTTCTTTCTTCTAAAGAAGCATCATCGGAAGTTATTACCGTTTTATCAAACATAGGAAAATAATTACTTAATAAATTTTCAGTATAAATGCTTCTTCCATTAGTCCAGTCAAATCGGTCAATAGCTAAATTAATGGTTTCTAATTTTAAAACTTCTCTTACGAGATCCAAAATATCTTTAACTAAAACTCCCGTCTTAAAAAAGATAAGACTTCTTCTATAATGACCTCTTCCAAAGCCAATTAATTCTTGATAAGAAGTTCGAACTATACTATCGGCCCCTTTAAAATGAGTATCATAAATTAAAGGGTATTTTCTTTTTAGATAATTAAGAATTTTTAAAGATAAAATTACTTCATAGTAATGTCGATGAAATTCATCAGAAAAAACATTATTGGGAACTTGCGAAAAGCTAACAACAGAATCAAAATGAGTATAAATAAAAGGATTTCTATGGCTAATTTCTCGATCTTCCAAGTTATATAAAATGGCACTTTTGCCAATACCTCTTCCACCCGTTAAAATTATTTTATCTAGAGGCACTCTTTTTATTTCATCACAAACATCATCAACAACTTCTCTTATAAAACTTTCATCATTAATTAATTCACTAGGCCTTACAATTTTCATTATAACCCTCCTAAAAACTAATATAATACAAATAATTTAAAAAAGCAATTTATCCATGAAAAAAACTTGTTTAAAACAAGCCTTTTTCTTCACATTTCCCTTTTTATATATTCATGGTTTCTCTATCGAGATAACCCGCTAAAAGCATGATCATGAGCTTCATAATAATCCGGATTAGTTGGTTCTAAAGTACCCATTTGCATCATTATTAAAGTTTCTAATTCTTTTGCTTTTTCAATATCATGCCATTCCGGATTAGATGAAGTTTTTATTAATCTTCTTTGTTCGTCTCTTTTACTATAACAACTTTTTAATTCATTTAATAAAGATCTATAACTATTAATTGTTTCCTTAGTTAAAGAAACACTTTCTAAATTATTGTCCATTTTAACCCCCCCATTTATATTAAATATTAATGTTTATCTTGTAACATATTAAGTAAATCAATTTTAAACATATCTTTAGAAGCATTTTTCTTACTAATCATAATACCTTTATATGTTGTAAGTTCTGACATATGTCCTTCAAGTAAGATATTGGCTGGTGTAATTTCTTCTAAAATAACTACTTGTTCTTTTGGATGAACCGTATAAATTAATTTTACTTCCCCATGGATTTGAGCAAACATTTTGTCACTTGGTAATCTTAATTCATACTTTTCGCTATTTTTAGTTGTTTCCACTTTTTCTCCTAAAAAGTTTCCATTTCTAAGTGCTGGATAAAATTCAAAGTTTAACTTCTTAAAAGCTAGCATATTATACTTCTTTAATGCTCTTTCTAATTTCTTAAATTCATTTTCATTAACGTAATCTAAAACGTATCCCTTCATGTTGTCTACCCCCTTAATTACGTTATAAGTATAGCACAAATAAAAAGAAATGTCAACTATCTGTACAATTTTTAATAAATTTAGTAAATAATTGGCATTTATTGAATTAATTTGATATAATTATGCACTTCAAATTTTGACATTATTTTTGCTTTAGGTTAACAATGGTTTCGCCTAAATTCCAGTTGTTTAATTGAAAACTTTCTACGAGGTTATGTTCTTTTAAAATTTTATGCACTTCCTTAGTTAAAATATTAGTGCTTTTTCCATGAATAATTACTATGGGACTAATCCCCATTTTATAATTATCTTGAATAAATTCATTTACTAAAGCATAGATTACCGCTACTTCTTCACCATGCAAATCTAAATGCGGCGCTTTACTGTTGAACATTATTTCCTTCCACTGTTGTCATATTTAAAGCATTAGAATTTTGGAAAGTTTGATTTGCTACCCCAGATGTTGGAGTTTCAGGTGTTGGAGTAGCTTCTGGTGAAGAAGGGCTATTTGAAGCTGGATTATTAGGATTATTTTGAGGGCCAAATTTACTATCATAATAATTTGATACTTCACTTATTCCCGGAATCGACATTCTAGAAGTTAGTTTAGTTGTACTTAAAGAAGCCGCGATGGTGGCATAAGCAATGGCTTTTTCTAAACCAAAGTTACGGCCCATCCCATAAATGAAGGCTCCCGCATAAACATCACCTGCTCCGTTGGTATCAACAATATTTGTTTTCACAACCGGCATAATTTTGACTTGACCATTAATGGCATACATCGATCCTCTTTCCCCAAGAGTAACAATAACATCCGCCTTATTAAATTTTTGCTTTAATTTATTATAAACATTTACTAAAGTTCCACTGTTGTTATAATCAATGGTTAAATTAGTAAGAGCTTCGGCCGTACTTTTATTGCATATTATAAAATTAACATATTTACAAAGTTCAATTACTTCATTATTAACCCGATTAACTACTAAATAACTAGGAACATGAGGGTATTTATCAAAGGCCGCTACAGAGGCATTAAAATCATTACCATCAACAACAATTATATCGGGAGCTATTCCAAAAGCATACTTTTTTAAATAAGTATTACTTAATATTTCAAAATTAGTTCTATTTTTACTTGTCGTATTTAAAATAACAATTAATTGACTAGTTCCCTTATCAAAACTAGTTTCAATATATTCAGTTTTAATCCCAATATTTTCATATTCTTTTTTTATTTTATTCGCTGCATCATCGGCACCCATCATACTAGCGATGTATGTTTCAACTCCCCAT
>CANQLN010000111.1 GCA_947624695.1 uncultured Bacilli bacterium | reverse complement strand
CAAGAATTAATTCGTAAAGGTATTGTGCCATTCAAAGAAGTTATTGGGTGTCGGGATGACATTATGGTTTTCTTAATTCAATGTGGAATGGAACCAATTAAGGCCTTCAAAATAATGGAATTTGTAAGAAAAGGTAAAGCCTCTAAAGACCCAGAAGGCTGGTTAAAACATAAAGCCACAATGGAAGAAGCCGGAATACCGGATTGGTATATTGATTCTTGTTCCAAAATTAAATATATGTTCCCTAAAGCCCATGCGGCGGCTTATGTTATGAGTGCTTTTCGGATTGCCTATTTTAAAGTTCATTATCCAGCCGAATATTATGCTTCTTATTTCTCAACGCGTTTTGATGATTTTGAAATTGAAACGATGATTAAAGGGTATGATGCCATTAAAGCGCGGATTAATGAAATAATTGGGAAAGGTTATGAAGCCTCAAGTAAAGAGACATCTTTATTAGAAACTTTAAAACTTGCTTTAGAAGCCACGGCGAGAGGATTTAAATTTGGCAATATTGATATAAAAAGAAGTGAAGCTAAAAACTATATAATTGATGATGATCATCTGACTTTAATTTCACCTTTTAGAACTCTTGATGGCCTAGGAGATGCGGTAGCTACCCAAATAGTTGAAGAGAGGAAAAAGAAAGAATTCTTCTGTGTCGAAGACTTTCAAAACCGCGGTAAAGTTAATGTTTCAACCATGGAAAAATTACGTGCTTTAGGAGTATTTGAAGGCCTGCCTGAATCAGCTCAATTAAGTTTATTTTAAAGAAAGGAATAAATTATGGATATATTTGTCCCCGATATGTATACGCAAAGCATATATACAATTAATTATAAAAAATTAAAAAAAAGAGGTATTAAATGTTTACTCTTTGATTTGAATAATACTTTAGCTAGTTATAGTACGGATTATCCCGATAAGGCATTAGAAGAGTTAATGTTTGAACTCGGAAAAGATTTTAAAATTATTATTGTTTCTAATAGTAATAAGAATAGAGTTAGACCTTTTAAAGAAAAATTAAATTTAGATTCTGCTTACAAATCTCATAAACCTTTTGGCAAAAAGTTAAAAAAGATATTGAGTTTATACAATCTTAAAGATACCGAAATTGCTTTAATTGGAGATACCATTTTAATGGATATCTGGGGTGGTAATCGTTTGAACTTTACAACCATTTTAGTTAATAGTATCAGTGAAGATGAACCATTTTATATGGGAATAGTTAGAAATATTGAAAAGAAAATTATCAAATCTTTAAATAAAAAAGGAATTTTATATAAAGGAAAGTATTATGAGTAAATGTTTAGGATGTGGTATAACTTTACAAAATAAAGAGGCCTCTTTATTAGGTTATACTAAAGAGTTAGAAAATAAATATTGTGAAAGATGTTTTAAAACTATCCATTATAATGCTGAATTACCAGTAACTTCTTTAGATAATGAAAAAATAATTATGAAAATTAATAAACTAAATTATCCTGTTTTATTTATTAGTGATTTATTTAGTTTAAATAAGCAAGTTATCGAAGTATTTAAAAAAATAAAAAATTCTAAAATTTTGGTAATAAATAAATGTGATTTAATTCCTAGTAATTTAAAATTAGAACATTTAAAAGATAATATTAAAAAGTCTTTTCAAATTAATAATAATCTTCTTTTTATCAGTGTTAAAAAAGAGATTAATTTAAATAAGATTGAAGACTTAATGGCATCAGGTAATCTCATTTTAGTGGGTGAAACATCTTCGGGGAAATCTAGTTTAATTAATAAATTATTAGGTATTAATTTAACAACTAGTAGTTATAGTAATACAACTCTAGACTTTATTAAATTAAAATATGGTGAAAATATTATTTATGATACGCCGGGAATAATTTTAAATAAAAGTAAAAAGAATATTGAAAAAATAAATGTTTACACTAAAGTGTTAAAAAAAGATTATGTTTTAAAAGTAGATGATTTAAAAATAAAAGGGGAAGGAAATCTTACTTTGTATCTTCCTAACGATGTTAAAGTAATAAGTAAGAAAGAAGATATATCTTTACCTAAAGAATATCATTTGCAAAAAAAAGATTTAGAATTACCGAATGGGGGATTTATTTTTATTAAGAATCCGGCCCATTTATATAGTAATGAAGACTTAAAAGAGCGAGATTCCCTAATATCTAGATAAAATGAGGTAGTATATGAGTGTTATAAAAGTAATGAGTGAAAATTTAGCTAATAAAATAGCGGCGGGGGAAGTAGTAGAAAAATGTGCTTCCGTTGTTAAAGAATTAGTGGAAAATAGTATTGATGCTAAAGCCACGGAAATAAAAGTGCATTTAATTAAAGGCGGTTTAGATTCCATTTCCGTTATTGATAATGGTATAGGCATGGATGAAGATGATTGTCATAATGCTTTCTTAAGACATGCCACTAGTAAAATATTTAAAGATGATGATTTATTCTTTATAAATACTTTAGGGTTCCGGGGTGAGGCCTTGCCTTCGATTGCGAGCGTTTCGGAAGTAGAATTAGAAAGTTCTCAAGGTGATGTTGGCCATTATATCCATCTTAAAGGGGGTAAAATTTTAGAGCAAAAGCCAAGCGGAAGAGGAAAAGGTACTAAAATAACCATTACTAATCTTTTTTATAATACTCCGGCTCGGTTAAAATATTTAAAAAGTGAAAATACCGAACTTGCTAATACTTCTTCTTTTTTGGAAAAATTATCTTTAGCAAGACCCGATATTGCTTTTACTTTAACGAATAATGGTAATCAAGTTTTAAAAACAAGTGGCAGTAATAATATGCTAAAAGCTATTCATGAAATATATGGCTTAAATGTATCTTCTAAGATGCTTCCTATTAAAGCTTTGAATGATGATTTTGAAATAAGTGGTTATGTTTGTAAACCTGAAATATTAAAGAGTAGTCGTAATCATTTAATTATTTTTATTAATGGCCGAGTTGTTCGAAATAACGAAATTAATAAAGCAATTAATGATGCTTATTATACTTATAAACCTGATGGTAAATATCCCATTGTTGTTATTAATATTGAAACAGATCCTACCTTAGTAGATGTAAATATTCATCCGACGAAACAAGATGTTAAGTTAAGCAAAATGAATTCTTTAACGACTCTTTTATATGAAACTATCAAAAATGCTTTATATGAAAGTCTTTTAATTCCGGATGCAATCAAAAAAGAAGATGTTAAAGATTTAAATAAGGCTTTTGTTCCTTTAGAAAAATATGAAGATTTAAAAGAAGAAAAAGGAATTCAAACAACGATGGACTTTGGGGAAACTAGTGAACCTATTAAAAATGAAGAATTTAAAAGTTTAGTGTTATATCCAGTAGGTTTATGTTTAGGTACTTATATTGTTTGTGAAAATGATGAAGGAATATATCTTTTAGATCAACATGCCGCTCAAGAACGGGTTAACTATGAACATTATTTAAAAAATTTAGCCGAAGATAAAATAATGGTTACCGATATGCTTGTTCCAATTACGATTGAACTTAGGGAAAGTGAATATTTGGAATTTAAAGCCCATCAAAATATTTTTACCAACATGGGCTTTAAGTTTGAAGAGTTTGGTATTAATACGATTATTGTTAAAAGTCATCCCACTTGGCTTAGAAGA
>CANQLN010000110.1 GCA_947624695.1 uncultured Bacilli bacterium | reverse complement strand
ATATTATAATTCCCAATGATGTTAATTCATTAGATATTAAAGTTGAAACGGAAGATAGTAAAGCTACTTACGAAGTAATTGGAGCGTCTGATTTAAGTAAAAATAATCATAAAGTAGTAATTGAAGTAACTGCTGAAAATGGCGAAAAAACTAAATATACAATAAGTGCTAAAACTGAAGAAATGATTGCTAAAACTGATAAAGAAGAAGTAAAGAAAGAAAAATTTAAATTAGAAAAGAAATATCTAATTCTTGGTGGTATTATTTTAGGTGGAATTGTATTAATTGCTTTAATTATCTTTATTATTATTAAAATAAGAGATAGAAAATTAGAAAAAGGATTAAAAAATCTATAAAGTATATAAAAAAACAGTTATTCGAGAATTTTGAATGGCTGTTTTTTTTATGCTAATTTTTATACTTATTTATTATTTTTAATAATATTATTTCTTTTTTCTATTAATTTATTTATTTTTTTAATGTCTTCTGCATTACGTAGATTAGTTTCTTTGATTAATTTTACGATTTCTGTTTCAATATCTTTAACTTCATCATTTGATACTGGATCAGAATATTTTATTAAATCTTTTAATTTTTTAATTTCATCTTTTACTGGTTCATCATAATTATCTGTATCAATATCATTTATTAGAATTAAAGTATTCTTAATAAATTTATCGACATTTTTTATTTTATTATCATATTTTTCTATCTTCTTTTTGGATTCTAATAGTAAAACAGAAACGAAAATATAAATAATTAAAGAAATAATTGATACTAAAATAAATGTTTTCATCTTATAATTACCAAATTTAATATAAAATGAATGTATGAATTCTAAAATTAAATATATGATAGAAAACATTCTAATTGGAGCTGAATTAAAGTTTTCAGATAAATTTTTATTTGATACTAGAAGATTAATTACTATGAAAGCCAAAAGTGCTATTGTATCAAAAAGAATAATTATAAAAAAAGAAGAATTAAATGGAGTATCTAAAATATTTAAGTCTATTTTTGTTATTGTTTCAGGTATATAAATGCTCTTAATATTGTTATCAACATCAAAAGATAATTTTTCTACTTTATAGCCATTTATATAATCAGGAACTATTATATCATTAGATAATCCTTTATATTTTGTTAATTCATAGGTATTATCTTTATTATATTCAAATTCTAGTTTATCTAAATTGAAATTATAATTATCTGAATCATTTAAAATTGTAATATCATAATCATCTAAACTTTTTAGATGTACACATAGTTGAGTTTGATAACAAACAATTTTTATATCTTTAAAATCTTCATCTTTAATATTTACTATACTATTAGGAAAAGCTATTTGAGTTATATTATTGTTTTTAAATGCTCCTTCATGAATACTTAATACTCTATAACCATCTATTTCATTAGGAATAATTAATTCTTGACTTATACCATCGTAACCGGTAATCTCAATACCAGAATTTATTTTATTATAAGTATAAGTTTCTATATTTTTTTTATAGTTTGTTGCTTCGCTTTCTGATAAAATTTCTAATTTCAAGTTTTTATCTTTAGCATATTTATAAGCTATTGAATCTTTAGTTGTAATTATTTTCAAGTTACTAGATTCATAAGTTGAAATGAATAAAGTCAATATTGTACCTATGAATAGGATTACTCCTACAAGAATAAATAATTTTTTATTTTTCATATTAATCTAACCTTTCTCCACATTTAGAACAAAATTTAGCATCTTCGGCTACTTTTGCTAGACAATGAGGACAACTTCTTTCTTTGTTTAATTTAAAACCACAATGTTTACAAAAATTGGTATTAGGTTCATTAGGTGTTTTACAATTTGGACAAATAGAATTACCATCAATTTTAGTAAAAGCTGTTGTAACTTGTTTGCTTACTTCACCACTTAAAGGTGCTCCAATACCACTCATCATTCCAAGTCCTACACCAACATTAGTATATTGCCCAATGGCTTGATTATTAGCAACTTTTTCACTAACTTTAAATGCTTGTTCTTCTTGATAAGTATATCCTTCTTTACTACGTTTAGTAGCCTCAGCTTCTGAAGCAATAACTACTTTTTTAGCTTTTGTATCTTCTTCAATCAAATCTAGTTTTTGTTTAAGTTCAGCTTCAGCAACAGCTACTGATTTTCTGAAATATAATTCTTTAAATTCTAAATATCGTTTGTCATCTTCGGGTTTAGCTATATTAGTAACAAAAAATTTATTTAATTTTATTCCAAATTCATCAAAATCATTTTCAAGTTTTTTCTGTAATTCTAAACTAAATTTTTCTAAATTTCTATCAATTTCAAAAATACAAATTTTATCATTAGTTATAATTTCAGAAATATAATTTTTTACTTTTAGTAAAATTTGGGATTTGAAAAAATCATCAATACTTGAACCATCAAAGTTATTTTTTATTCCAACTAATTTTAATAAAAACTTTCTAGAATCTGAAATAATAAATCTCATTTCCCCACATGCACCAATTGCAATTGGAAATTTATAAATTGGTTCTAAAAATTCAATTTTACTACTAGTTCCCCATTTTGAAGTTTTTTCTGATTTATCTATAAAATAAACCTCTGATTGAAAAGCACTTTTTATACCAGTTGGAATGCCAATAAGTTTCTTTAGAAGAGGTATATTATTAGTTTCTAAAGTATATTTACCTGGTCCAAATAAATCTAAAGCCTTTCCATTACTGTAAAAAATTGCTTCTTGTCCTTCGTGGACAATTAATTGAGATGATGTATTAAATTTATTCTTGGGATATCTCCATATTATATTATCATCATCTTTTTCTTTTCTAATTACATCATATAAAGCCATTTTCTCCATTCCTTTCTACTATCTTTATATACTTATATTATTTATTAATTTTAATATTAACTTATATCCATGACATACATACTCCTTTAATATTTAGAATAGGTTATATACATAAATGCAAATAATAATAATTAAAATAGCCACCAGTCTTTGAATTTTTCTATTTCAGTAAAGTTATCTCTTATTTGCTGATTCCTTTTTTGCATTTTATTTTTTTCTTCTTCATTTAATATAACTTTTGAACTAGCATCTAAATGCCATGTTGGATTAACTAACCATAAAGAAACAACTGTAACAATTAAAACATACCAGGTTGCAAATATTATATATCCTTTATTTAATAAAGAAAATGCCATTGCAAATATTATTATTAGCATTGCAAAGTATAAATAATTAGCAATTTTATAGGTCTTTCTAGATGATATTTTCATTATTATAGCTACTATTCCAATACATCCAACAACAAACATAATCCAGAAATAACTATATTTAATTTGAACTGGAAGAAAAAAATTTATTTTACCATCAATAAAACTAATTACTTGATTAGAGTAAACTGATAGGAGCATAGAAAAAGAACTAATTAAGAAATAAATAATTACAAAGACATAATACCAAATTGGTAACTTTTCTTTTATCTTAGTTACTTCATATCTACCATTACCTAAATTAGTAGTAAAATTAGTAGCACCATCTATAACATCATTGACTCGTTTAAGTATATCATCATCAATTTTATTATTTGATTTAGATGAGGCTAAAATCTTCTTAACTCCACGAATTAAATCTTGCATAGCTCCAATTTTATCCATATTTTGAGC
>CANQLN010000109.1 GCA_947624695.1 uncultured Bacilli bacterium | reverse complement strand
ATATATCTTCTAATATTGCGGCGAATATGTTAGGGCTTGGTAGTGCTGCAACTCCTGCCGGTCTAAAAGCCATGAATGAACTTCAAAAAATTAATCCGGAAAAGAATGTGGCCTCGCCCGCTATGATTACTTTTTTAATTTTAAATACAGCGGGGGTAACTTTAATTCCCACGACTATTTTAGCTTTACGCGTCGCCTATAATTCGCAGAATCCGGGTGAGATAATATTGCCCGCTATTTTAGCAACAACTTGTTCTTCGGTGGCGGGACTTACTTTAGATTATTTTATTCGGAAAAGGAGTCAAAAATGGAAATAATATCAAAGATAATTTTACCCCTTTTTATAATTGTCATTGTTTTTTATGGTGTTAAGAAAAAAATAAATGTTTATGATGCCTTTTTAGAAGGAGCCAAAGAAGGTTTAGTTACAACTTTTAATATTTTTCCGGCCGTTATGGCGATGATTTTTGCAATTAATATTTTTTTAGATAGTAATTTTTTAAGTTTTTTAATTAAACTTCTTAGTCCTATGTTAGGAAGTATTACTGTTCCTTTAGAAATTATTCCGATGGCTTTGTTAAGGCCTATTTCGGGAACAGCCTCTTTAGCTATTATGAATGATATTTTTAAAAGTTTTGGCCCCGATTCTTTTATTGGGCGTTTAGCATCAGTTTTACAAGGCTGTACTGATACAACTATATATGTTATCGCTCTTTATTTTGGAACAGTAAAAATAACTAAAATTAAACATGCCCTTTGGGGTGGCTTATTTGCGGATTTAATCGGTATTATTGCCGCGATTATTATTACTAATCTTTTCTTTTAAAGTAATTTTTGCTATACTTTTGTTGTGATGTTTTATGGAAAGATTACAAAAAATTATTGCCAGTTCTGGTTATACTTCAAGAAGAAAAGCGGAAGAGTTAATAAAAAATGGCCAAGTAAAAGTAAATAATGAAGTTATTAATACTTTAGGTTATAAAGCTTCTGATAAAGATATTATTGAAGTTGAAGGAACTATATTAAAGAATTATAATCCTAAAGTTTATTATATTTTAAATAAACCCAGAGAAGTTATTTGTAGTGTAAGTGATGATAAGGATCGGAAATGTGTTGTAGACTTAATTAAGACGGAGGCTCGTATTTACCCAGTTGGAAGATTAGATTACGATACTACGGGGTTAATAATTTTAACTAATGATGGCGAACTTGCAAATATTTTAATGCATCCGCATCATCAAATTAAAAAGACTTATATTGCGAAAATTAATGGTATTTTAAATAGTGATGACTTTAAAATGCTTCGGGAAGGAATAGAAGTAGACAAAAGAAAAGTTCATATCGATAACTTTAAAGTTAAAAAAATTGATAAAGTTAAAAATACTTCTCTAGTGGAAATTACCATTCATGAGGGTCGAAATCATATTGTTAAGAAAATTTTTGCTTCCTTACATTATGATGTTTTAAAACTTACGAGAAGTAAATATGCTTTTTTAGAAATTGCTGATTTAAAAAGTGGTGAATATCGGGAATTATCAAAAAGTGAAGTAGCTGAATTATATAAATTAAAATAGATTATTAAATTTAATAATTTATTTTTTTTAAGCCATAAAAAAAACTCCATAACTGGAGTTAAGCCGCATTTTCTGCTTCGGAATTAAAGTCGCCTTTTATTTCTTCATCTAATTCTTCATCGTTATGATTGCAGCAGCCTTTCTTTTCGCAATGCTCACATTGATGTTCTTCTTCCTCATCTTCTGCTGTTTCGGCATAATTAATGGCATTCGTTGGGCAAGAAGACATAGCATTTTGAACATTAGCACTTTCAATATTTTCTTGGCTGATTACTTCAGAATAGCCTTCATCTCCAAAATCAAAATGTTCCGGGTCAATAGCTACACAAGCTCCACAGCCGATGCAAGCTTCTTTATTAACAAATAATTTTTTCATATGTTCCTCCTTTTTTAATTATATAAAAAAATAGGTTTAAAAGCAATTATTTACTCTTGAAACTATGTCAAATGAAAATGATAAGATATTTAAAAAAACTAACTAATGTGTTATCATTAGGTTATGAGGTGTTTACTATGAGTTCAAGAATGAGTAAATATTATGAAGAAGATACCGAGATGCCATCAAGGTATCATAAAAATGAAGATTTATATAAAGAAATAAATAAAAATGAAATAGATAATTTTGAAATAAAAAGTAATTCTACTTTACTAGGCGAAAATAAAGATGAAATTGATGTGGAAAAAATAAAAAAAATTTTAGATACAAAATATAAGGAAGCAACGCAAAGAAAAAGTATACGTTTAGAAGAAGTTAAAGAGGAAGAACCTGTTTTAGAAGATACGAAAGAATATGATATCAATGTTGTTTTAGAAAAAGCCAAAGAACAAAAAGATGATAATTATGAAGAAGAAAGACTTAAAAAAATTCGCGATACGCAATTTGATATTTTGAAAAATCTTAATGTGGAAGAAAAAGAAAATGATGATGATGAAATAGAAGAAGATGATGACACAACTACTAGTGCCGAAATAAATAAAGATTCTTTAGAAGAAGAGAATTTGAAATCTTTAATTAATACCATCGCTTTTAATGAACATAAAAATAAAGAATATAATAACTCTTTAGATATTTTAAGTGACTTAAAGGGTGATGATAATACGGAAGTCCTAGAGGGCTTAAAAGAAGAAGTTAATTCTTTAGAAGAAGATGATTCTACGGAGGGGTCTTTACCAAAACCTAAAGAAATTGAAATGACTAATTCTTTTTATACCTCCTCAAATGCTTTAAAGAAAAAAGACTTCGAAGAACTTGATGATGACTTTAAAGATACAGTAGAAGTTAATGGCATCTTTTTAAAGGTTGTTATTGTTATTATTGTTTTAGTCTTTTTAGTAGGTATAGGTTTGTTAATCAAATCCTTGTTTTTCTCATAATATTTAATATGAGAAAATTGAAGACTCACAAATTAGCTAAGAACTCTTTTATTAAAGAATTAATGATTGTGTTTTTAGCTTCTTTAATTTGTGCCATTATTCTTTTTAATGTTTTTGCGAAGGATTTATATAGTAAAGCCTCAACGCTTATTAATGCGAAAATTGATAAAATTGTTTATCAGTTTTTTAGCGACTTAATAACGGATGATGTCATTAATAAGGAAAGCATTAATGATATTTTAAATATTACGAAAAATAAGCAAGGCGAAATTTTAGCGGTAACTTATGATCTAGAAAAGTCGTATGCTATTTTAACAGAGGTTTCTAATATTTTAGAAAAAGGCTTGAGTAATTTAGAAAATGGCCAAATTGATGTGACAATTTATGATAAATATATTGAAAGTGGTCCTAAAGGTTTAGTCTTATCTATTCCTTTATTTTTAAATAGTCATAATGTTTTTCTAAATAACTTAGGGCCTAAAATACCCGTCTTAATTAATTTAAATGAATCACTTTTAACTAATATAAAAACGAAAGTAACTAATTACGGCTTTAATAATGCTTTATTAGAAATTTATATTACTGTAGAAATTGATAAACTTATTATTACCCCGATGGAGGAAAATAACCAAAAACTTAATTATGATATCCTAGTGGCCTCTTTAGTGGTGAACGGGAGTGTTCCTGAATTTTATGGCGATAGCCTAGAAACTTTTAGTAATGCGCTTGGCCTTTTCAATAAAGTGTA
>CANQLN010000108.1 GCA_947624695.1 uncultured Bacilli bacterium | reverse complement strand
GGTGTTGAAATTCTTATCTTTTTTTAAATTCTTTAAAGTTTCAGCGCCATTCATTTTCGGCATCATAATATCCATTAAAATAATATCATATGTTGTTTTTTGTACTTTTTCAAGGCATTCTTCTCCACTGTAAGCTGCATCTATTTCGCAATTAAGATTTTGTAAGGCTCTAACAGCTACTTTAATATTTATTTTGTTATCATCAACAACTAAAATTTTTCTTTTTTGACTTTTACTTTTAGATATTTTTAGTTCTTCATGAACATTAATTACTTGCGTATTAGATAAATCTGGTTCTAAAGAACTAATTTTTTGAGGAATAGTTACAACAAATAATGAGCCTTTACCATATTCACTTTGAACATTAATTTTACCATCCATCATATCTACTAATGTTTTAGTAATAGCAAGTCCTAACCCTGTTCCTTCAATCGTCGTATTTAATTCTACATCTAATCTTTCAAACTTTGTAAATAGTTTATCTATATTTTCTTTTTTTATACCTTTGCCGGTATCGGCTACACTTATAATTAAATTACAATTATTTCGATTATTTATACAACTAACATTAAGACTAACACTTCCCTTTTCGGTATATTTAATAGCGTTACTCAATAGATTGTTTATAATTTGTTTAATATGAACTTTATCTCCGATTAATTCATAAGGAATATCTTCAGAAATGTTAATGTTAAACTTAATGTTTTTATCGCCTATTCTCGTGGCAGTAACTTTAGCCATTTTAGTAATTTCTTCTTTAAAGTTATATTTACATTTTGTAATTTCCATTTTTTCAGATTCAATCTTATTAATATCTAGAATATTACCAACAATCTCTAAAAGCGTTTGTGAAGCATTTAATATATCACTAGTATTTTCCGCGACTTCTTTTGGAACAGCATCATTATAAGTCATATTATCTTCTGATAAACCGATAATGGCATTTAATGGTGTTCTTATTTCATGAGACATACTAGATAAGAAATCAGACTTAGCTCGATTAGCTTTTTCAGCATGTATTTTAGCAATAGTGACTTCTTTCAATAATTTTACATCAGGGTTTTCTATCGTAAAATACATAATTAAATCAATATAAATAATAATTGTCGGAATTATTATAAGGGTAGGATTAATAGCTCTGACTACTAATGCTATAATCATAAAAAACAATAAACTAAAAAAGGGAATATATTTTTTCCTAAATTGCTTTTGAAAATGATTGGCTATAACGAAAATCATTCCTAAAAAATATAATATAACAACAAAATAAACAAAAATAGTACCAAGGCCAACAACTCCCATGATATTATTATTGTTAACTATATCTATAGGTAAGATAAATTCAAATAAAATACAAAAAAAATCAAATATAGTAACTATCCTTTTTACAATATTATATTTATCTTCATCATTATAACTTATATAATGAAGATAAAGAAACATTAATGTTGGCCACAAAATGTAATGAATAAAATCTATTTTATTTAGTATTTTAAGAAAAGTAAAATTATTATATCCTATTATACCACAACTAATTTCTATAATTACCAAAATAACATCTATAAAACTACTGATAATCATAATACTATATATTTTAGTTTCTTTGGTTTTTACTCTTTGCTTTGAAAAAAATAAAGTTAAAATTAGGATAATAACAAATAAACCACATATAGGAAAATATAAATTACTCATACTACTTACCTACCTTAAATTTAGTATAACAAAAGTACAAGTTATTGTAAACTTCTTAAAGAAAATTATTTTTTTCTTTTCAAAGTTACGCCAGGAACAAATTCCTGATGAGCATCTAAATGATATTCATTTTCCACTGGCATTCCATCTAAAGATAATAAAAATTGCGATTCATAAAGAGAATCATAAGTAAAACCAAAAGCTGCAAATTTTTTTAAATATGTATGGTTTAAATATTCTTCTTGATTAATAGAGGCTAAATTTTTTCTACTTATATTTAATAATTCCCAATTTCGGCTTCGCATTTGAACCATATTGGATTCAATATCTAAAGTTTGCGAAATTAATTCTTCTTGAGGATTAATCCTAATCGGTTTTCCAAATGTCACAATTATTTTTTGATATAAATTTGATTCTTTAGTTATAATTCCAGGAGATTCAACATATTCGAAAATAGTCGGTATAATCACTTTAGAAGTAATAGCGCCTAATTTAGCAGCTCCTATTTTAAGATGGTGCATCGGTTTAATTGGATGAATATTCCAAGTTCCTTCACCAAAAATCACCCCATCTTGACCATTTAAAATTTTATGAGCCATTTCAAAAGTACCTAACTCAGCTGAAGCTTTATCAAGACGGTTGATAAACGTAGCATCTAAAAAATTAAAAGCTGTATTAGATAAATATGATAAACAATCTTGGCCAACTAAAACGGTAACATCTCTACCTAATAGTTTAAAGACTTGTTGAGCAGTAAACATATCATGAGAATTAGAATGGTTACAAATAAAAATCGCTGAAGTATTTTTAGGAATGTTTTCGGATCCCTTCATTTCAACTGACACTCCATTTAAAAGAGGACATAGAGATATAATTGCTTTCTTCATTATTTGAGATTTCTTCTTAATTTCTAAAGCTTGACTATATTCTCTTAAAATTTCATAATATTTTATTTTTTGAAAATCATTTAATTTAAGCAATTCACTCGAATTTAATAATTTTATTTTTTCCATGCCTAACACCTTTTCAGTACTTTTATAATAAGGCAATTTGTTAAGTATTTCAATAAGGGTTTACATTTATTCACATCATAATCAAAAACAAAAGAAGTATTTCTACTCCTTTTAAAACATCTCTTTCATTATTTTATCTTTATCTTTTAATAATTCTACTAAATTATCAATTTCAGATTCGGTATTATAAAAATATAAACTTACCCGAATAGAATTAGCCACTCCTAAAATATCTTTAGTAAGTTTAGCACAATGGTTACCAGCTCTTACACAAATACCATATTTATTTAAATAATAAGCAACATCTTCAGAAAAAATACCATCAACATTAAAAGCGACAATACCACTATCAGCTTCTAAATTTAAAATATCAATATGAGGAATTGTTACTAATTTTTCAATTAAATAAGCTCTTAAATTTTTTTCATATTCACTTATTTTGTCCATGCCAATTTTATTTAAATATTTAATAGCTTCTCCGAAACCAATAACGCCTGCAATATTAGGAGTACCCGCTTCAAATCTAGTAGGAACATCTTTCAAAACCATTTTATCGGGAGAATCAAATGATTCATTCATTCCCCCACCTAAATTCATGGGTTCAATATTTTGCATAAGTTCATATTTGGCATACAAAACACCAACTCCGGTAGGCCCTAACATTTTATGAGCTGAAAAAGCTAAAAAATCAATATCACTATCACTCACATTAGTCTTTTTATGAGGAACACTTTGCGCGCCATCAACAACAACAAAAATATCTCTTTCGTGAGCAAATTTAGTAATTTCTTTAATAGGCCTTATGTCCCCAATAACATTAGTAATCTCCGCTAAACTAATGACTTTGGTTTTGGGAGTTACAACCTTTTTTAAATTGTCTAAAGTGACAAAATTATTATCATCAAGAGGAATATATTTAATTACTGCACCAGTTTCTCCTGCTACTCTAAACCAAGGCATAATGTTAGAAGCGTGTTCAGTTTTAGTTAAAATAATTTCATCACCAGCCTCTAATAGGCCACTGAAAAAACCATTAACAATTAAATTCATGCTATCAGTTGTTCCACTCGTA
>CANQLN010000107.1 GCA_947624695.1 uncultured Bacilli bacterium | reverse complement strand
TCCCCGTTGGTTAGCTACGCCGGTTTAACAAAAGAATGTGTTATAATCGGCGTAAATGACCGCATTGAGATTTGGGATGAAAAAGCGTATAACGCTTATATGACTGAAAATGCTTCTAAATTAGAGGACATTGCGGAAAACTTATTTGAGGGTTATAGTGAAACATTATAGTGTTATGCTAAAAGAAATTATCGCTTCTTTAAATATTAAAGAAGATGGTATTTATGTTGATGCTACCTTAGGTTATGCGGGCATGAGTAAAGAAATTTTAAAAAGGCTTTCTCCTAAAGGCCTTCTAATTGGGATTGACCAAGATGAAGAAGCCAGAAAATATGCCGATAACATTTTAAAAGAGATTAGTTCTAACTATCAAATATTACCGATTAATTTTGCGCATTTAAAGAAGGCTTTAAAAGAAATTAATATTACGGAAATTGATGGAATTATCTTTGACTTAGGTTTTTCATCGCCCCAAATTGATGAATCAGAACGCGGTTTTTCCTTTATGAGTGATGCTCCTTTAGATATGCGGATGAATTTAGATAATAATTTGACTGCTTCCATAATTGTCAATACTTATAAAGAAGAGGAATTAAACCATCTATTTTTTACTTATGGCGAAGAAAAAATGGCTAAATTTATTAGTAAAGCCATTGTCAAGTATCGTCAAGAAAAAGAGATTAAAACAACCTTAGAATTAGTCGAAATAATTAAAAAAGGTGTCGGAGCTAATTATTATTTTAAAAACCATCCGGAAAGAAAAATATTTCAAGCCTTAAGAATTGAGGTAAATAAGGAACTTGATGTTCTAGCCTCTGTTTTACCGGAAGCAATCGATTTACTAAAGAAGGGTGGTAGAATGAGTGTTATTACTTTCCATTCTTTAGAAGATCGAATTGTTAAAAATACCTTTAAAAAATTTAGTGAAGTACCCGATATCTTAAAAGGACTCCCCGATATTCCGGAAGAATATAAACCTAAAATAAAAATTATCAATAAAAAGCCTATTACTCCGAGTGCAAAAGAATTAGAAGAAAATAGTCGGAGCCATAGTGCTAAATTAAGAATAATAGAAAGGATTTAATAAAATGCCTAGAAGAAAGATGAAAAGATTAAAATTACTAAAAGGAGAAAAGTTTATGTATGTTTTACTGGTCTTCTTACTTATTTCCATTCCTACGGCGAATGTTTTTTCCAAGGCTTTATTAAGTCAAACGAATATTGAAACCGAAAAATTAAAAAATAAAATTGAAAAACAAGAGAATACTAATGAGAGTTTAGAAATGCAAATTGATGAATTAGTTAGTATTGAAAATATTCAAAAGATTGCCGCTTTGTATGGTTTGTCGTATAATAGTGATAACATAGTTAAAGTTGGAGAGTAGGGATAATAATGCGAAAAGTTACAGTAAGAATACCAAAAGTGTTTATCTTAATTGTGGCTTTTCTTTTCATTGCCATAATAATTAAGTTATCTTTTGTATCTTTAAGTAGTGAAGTAGATGGCATTAATTTACATAATTTAGCGAGTAACAGAAATACTAAAACCGATACAATTTATGCCAAAAGAGGCAACATTTATGATAATGAAGGTGAAGTTTTAGCTTCGGTTGTTAATTCCTATAAAATTATTGCTTACTTAGATCCAAAAAGAGAAAAAGATTATGTGGTTGATAAAGACGCTACTGCCAAAATGCTTAATGAATATTTAGGTATTCCTTATGATGAAGCGATGGAAAGACTTAATAAAGAAGGAAGATATCAAGTAGAGTTTGGAACTAAGGGAAATAATATTACGGAATCTTTAAAAAATAAAATAGAAGCTTTAGATTTACCCGGAATTGACTTTATTCAAAGTCAAAAAAGAACATATAGTACTGGTTCTTTTGCCTCTTATATTATTGGTTATGCGAAAAAACCTAATGGTAATGAAGATGGGGAAATCATTGGAGAACTAGGAATAGAAGCTTATTATAATAAAGAATTAAGTGGCACCAATGGGTCAACGACTTATCAAACCGATGCTTATGGTTATACGCTTCCTAGTGCCGAAGTAATTACCGAAGAAGCGGTTAATGGTGATGATATATATTTAACTTTAGATAGTGATATTCAATGGTTTACGGAAACGATGACTAATAATTTAGCCCAAAATTATCAAATGGAATGGTTAATTGTGACTGTTATGGATGCCAAAACGGGCGCTATTGTGGCTAGTTCTACAGTTCCTAATTTTGACCCTAATGACCGAGAAGGATTAACCATTTATATAAACCCTTTAGTAAGTTATACTTATGAACCGGGTAGTACGATGAAGACTTTTTCATTTGCCAGTGCCATTGAAGAAGGCATTTATAATGGCGATGAGTTATATCACTCTGGACAAATAAAAGTGGCAGATGCCACGATTAAAGACCACAATAAAGGTCAAGGTTGGGGCGATATTTCTTTTAATACTGGTTTTACTTATTCATCAAACGTCGCTGCCACAATTATTGCAAGACGCCTAGGAGTAGAAAAATTAACCGATTATTATAAGAAATTAGGTTTTGGTTCTAAGACTGGTATTGAACTTTCCAGTGAAGCTTCTGGAGTGGTCGATTTCCATTATGAAACCGAACTTGCTAATGCCGGTTTTGGTCAAGGTATTAGTGTAACTCCGATTCAAATGTTACAAGCTCTATCTAGCCTTACTAATGATGGAACAACCATCAAACCTTATATTGTTGATAAAATTGTTAATGCCAAAGGGGAAACTGTTTATAAAGGTGAAAGAACCGAAGTTGCTAAAGTATTTAGCAAAGAAACAACAGATTATATGAAAGATTTAATGTATAAAGTTGTTTATGAAGGAATGAATTCTTCCAAAATATGGCAACCTACGAAAACCACAATGATCGGAAAAACGGGTACCGCCCAAATCGCCTCAAAAAGTGGCGGATATTTAAATGGTGTTTATGATTATGTTCGGTCTTTTGCTGGCATATTCCCAAAAGAAGATCCGCAATATATTATTTATGTTGCTGTTCAACAATTAAATTCTTCAAGTGCCAAACCTATAGCTGATGAACTTACGAAAGTTGTTGATAATATAGTTTCTTACATCGGTATTGAAAATGTTAACCCTAGTACAGATAGTAAAGTAGTAGAATTAGATAACTATATTAGTAAAGAAATGACACCCGTTAAAGATGCTTTAACAGCATCAGCTTTAAAAGTTTATCCTATAGGAACTGGTAAATATATTATTAATCAATATCCTTTAAAAGGTACCAAAGCTCTAGAGGGTAGTAAAGTCTTTTTAATAAGTAATAGTCATGATTATGTCCTAGAAGACTTAACGGGCTGGAGTTTAAACGAAGTAAGAACTTATGCTAATTTAATAGGTTTAAATATTAAAACTAATGGCTATGGCTATGTTACTAGTCAAAGCATTGCCGCTGGAACCGCTATTAGCGATGATTTAGTTTTAGAAGTAACTTTAAATGAATAATTTTAAAAAGTAAAAAAGGACCGACCGCAGCCCAGAGTAATAAAATACCCTACACGCGCCACGATAGGTCCTTTTTCTAATTTCATTTTATTATCTAGATATCTCTTTGTCAACAAAAATATGCGGACATTATGGTAAAAATTTAAGAAATGACTGGAAATTACCAAATTTATTACCAAATATATAATAATTGGCAAAAAAGTTACTATTTTACAAAAAACTTTCTTTAAAAAAAAGGAAATCAGTCTAAAAGCTACTAAATATATAAGTGAAAGGATAAAAAAC
>CANQLN010000106.1 GCA_947624695.1 uncultured Bacilli bacterium | reverse complement strand
TCCATTTGATATAATATTAACGAGTGAAGAATTTAATCAAATGGACTCGGAAGAGGTAAAAAAAATTATTCATCGTTTAAAAGTGGTAGCCCGAGCCTTACCTCAAGATAAAAGTCGGTTAGTTACCATCTTAGAAGAAATGAATTATGTAGTCGGAATGACTGGCGATGGTGTAAATGATGCACCGGCTTTAAAAAAAGCTAATGTGGGCTTTGCTATGGGAAGTGGAACTGAAGTAGCTAAAGAAGCCAGTGATATTGTCATTTTAGATAATAATATTTTATCTATCAGTAAAGCTATCTTATATGGCCGCACTATTTTTAAAAGTATTCGAAGATTTGTTATTTATCAGTTAACTGTTAATTTTACAGCCCTATTTCTATCTATTGTTGGTTCTTATATAGGAGTTAGCACTCCTATTACAATTATTCAAATGTTATGGCTTAATATGATAATGGATACTTTTGCGGGAATGGCTTTCTCTTATGAAGCACCACTTAAATATTATATGGATCATAAACCTAAAAAATTAGATGAACCAATCATCAATAAGTATATGTATTCTGAAATAATCATTACCGCCATGTACTCGGCCCTCTTATGTATTTTATTTTTAAAGCTACCTTTATTTAAAGAAATAGTGCGCAGTGAAGAAAAATATTTTATGACTTCTTATTTTGCTCTCTTTATATTTATAGGCATCTTTAATGCTTTTAATTCTCGAACGGAAAGATTAAATATTCTTTCTAATATTACGAAAAACAAAGTCTTTATCACTATTTTTCTTTTTATCATCAGCGTCCAAATCTTCTTAATATATCATGGCGGAGAATTATTTCGCACATTTGGAATGACTCCTTTTGAACTAATCTTCGTTATTCTCATGGCCTTTACCGTTATTCCCGTAGAATTCTTAAGAAAAATTATTCTCAAGAAAAAAGGTTATCTTATTGAAATTTAAAAGGTATCTAGCTTAGCTAGATATTTTTTTATCAAAAAAAAGAACTAATTATTAATTAAATTGTTCTCTTTCATTAATTTATTAACATTCTTATAATTATAAATTTCATAATTACTTCTTTTAATAATATCTTCGATATTTTTTATTTTTTGAGTTTTTAAATACCCCATTAAAATATCTTTAGTTAAACTATCAAAAGTAATTGTCTTATCTACTAAGTCATTAATTTCATTACTAATATTTTCTTTTAGATCATTATTAAAACCAATATGATTATTATTTAAAGTATCATCCGTAATAAATATTAAAGAATTATTGAAATATATCTTTTCACCTTTATTATCGGTAATATAGCCTTCTTTTAAAATTTCTTTTATTAAATCTTTAACATTTTGATGGGCCTCATTATAATTATCAAATAATATAATAGTAAAATTATTATTAGCTAGTTTATTAAATAAATGTTCATCATTATAGCCAACATAACCTTGTGTTGTGCCAATTAATTTATTAATATCAATAGACGTTTTATACTCCTTTAAATCAATTCTTAAAAAATTAGCATTTGGAATTAACGCGGCATACTTTTTAACTAAACTACTCTTTCCTAAATAAGACTCACCCTCTAAATATATTTTGATAAATCCTTTCTTATTTAAGAAACGCTCTTTCACTACTTCATTTATTTCTTTTGTATATTTATAAGTATTATATAATTCCTTTTCTATTTGCGAAGGAATACTATCTAAAACTTTTAATTTTTCTTTCGTAAGCATTAAATTAGTTTTATTTTCTAAAACTCGAATAATATCTTTTTCTTTAATTACTTGTTTTTTACTATTATTAAAACTATTTAATTTTTTATTTATTTCTAATTCTTCACTATAAATTTTTAAAGCTTTATCATAATCATTGTTTTTTATACTTCGACCTTTTTCTTCTTTTAATTCATCTAATTTTTTATATAATTCTCTTTTTTCACTAATATTAATATTCCCTGCTTTAACTTTCGAACAGACGGAATCTAAAAAATCAATCGCTTTATCAGGATTTCTTTTATTATTAATAAAAGTATCAGTATAGTAAATTATTTTATCAATAATATTATTAGGAATTATCACATCATGATGTCTCTCATACTCTTTTTTTACTTTCAAAAGAATATCTTTTGTTTCATCCTTGTTAGGTTCATTAACATTTATAACTTCAAAACGCCGCATTAACGCTTTATCAGCGGAAAAGAATTTATGATACTCACTATTAGTAGTAGCACCGATACATTTTATTTTGCCCCTTGCTAAAGCGGGTTTAAAAATATCTCCGGCCGTAATAGCTCCTTCAGCTCCGCCGGCATTAACCATCGAATGGATTTCATCAATAAATAAAATAATATGATTGTCATTTTCTAATTCTTTAATAATTTTGGTTAATTTTTCTTCAAATTCGCCCCGGTATTTGGTTCCCGAAACTAAAGATCCCATTTCTAAAGCCACAATTTTAGTATTAAATAAACTATCGGGAACTTCTTTTCTTTCAATTCTTCTCACTAATTCTTCGACAATCGCTGTTTTTCCAACTCCGGCTTCCCCGATTAAAATTGGATTGTTTTTTTTCTTTCTTAAAATAGTCTCAATTATTAAGTCAATTTCTTTATCTCTTCTCACAACAGTTTCATTATAATCAATGGTTTCATTAAGTAAAACACCAGTTTCTAACACTTCTAACTTTTTATTAACTAATTTAGTATTTTTATTTAAATTATCATAAACATCATCAATATCAATACCCATCCCAATTAAAAGACGAATGGCTATTCCTTCGCCTTCTTCAAAGATTGACAAGATTAAATGTTTCGGAGTAACAATCCCTTTGTTGTTTTCTTTGGCGTTATCTAAAGCATTATTAATAACTCTTTTTAAAAGGGGCGTATAAAGATTAAGTTCACTTTCTTTAGTCGCATTACCCACCACGATATTGAGTTCTTTTTTAAAATTTTCATAAGTTAAATTATAGTCTTTAAAAAAATTACTCATATCTTGATCTAATTTTAAAATAGCTAAAAGAAGATGTTCAGTGCCAACATATGGATGATGTAAACTAAGTCTTTCACTTTCGGCTGCTCTAAAAATATTTGAAACATGGACTCCAAAATTATTATACATAAAATTTCTCCCTTACAATTCTATGTTTATAATGAGACATTTATTAAAATATTATACAAATAAAAAGAAGACCTTAAATCTTCTAATATGGTCTAAATGGTGGGTAATAATAATTATAACTATAATTACCATAAGGATAATTTGGATTAAAGCCAGGTCCCCCATTAGGATAAGGGGCAACGTTATAAATCGGTCTTGGCCTTGTTAAACCGACAGCGGCTCCCCCAAGTAATGCTCCTCCTAAAAAAGGAACAATAAATCTTTCGTTATTAATATTATAATTATTAGGATAAAAATTAGGCCTATTATACATAATATCTTCCTTTCATCAATATCGTATGCTTATCATTTTTTGAAAAATATTATATTAGCCCAAAACAGAATAAAAAAAGCACCTTTTTATAAGGCATTTTTTTAACCAAACTTTTTTCAATTTGGGACAACACTTATGGTGCTCGTACTCGGACTTGAACCGAGACTTCTTTAAAGGAAAACAGATTTTGAGTCTGCCGCGTCTACCAATTCCGCCATACGAGCAAGTAAGAATATTATAGCATAAATCTTGTGCTCCTACAATTCCTTCGTTTCAAAAAGGGGAACTTCTTCCCGAGTTTCGCACTTCATAAATAAAAAAAGTTTAATTTTTTATTGAAATTAGGCTTTTCTTTTTAAATAAAATGTG
>CANQLN010000105.1 GCA_947624695.1 uncultured Bacilli bacterium | reverse complement strand
GTTTTCGAGATGAAGATTGCCGAGCTGACCGAACTTTAGAGTTTTATCAATTAGATTTAGAAATGAGTTTTGCTACGGAAGAAGATGTTTATGCCGTTGGTGAGAAAGTATTCTATGATACATTTACCCATTTTTCTCAAAAAGAAGTATCTAAACCCCCATTTAGAAGAATTCCTTTTAAAGAGGCAATGAGTAAATATGGTTCTGATAAACCGGATTTACGAAATCCCCTTATTATTGAGGATGTAAGTGCTATTTTTAAAGAATCAGCATTCAATGGTTTTAGAGGAAAAAAAGTTTTAGCCATTAAAACTATAACTTGTGATAAACCTAATTCTTGGTTTAAAAAATTAGAAGAATTTGTTAAAGAAAAAGGGGCTTTAGGCCTAAGTTACCTTAAATGTGAAAATGGCGAATTGAAATCCACTATTACTAAATTCTTAAGTGAAGAAGAAATAAACAATTTAAAGGAAACTTTAAATATTGCAGATGGTAATGTTGTATTTCTTTTAGCCGGTGGTAAAGAAATCGTTAAAATTGCGGGAATATTACGTAATCATTTAGGAAGTGAGCTTTCTTTAATAGATGAAAATAAATTTGAATTTTGTATTATTAATGATTTTCCGATGTATGAATACAATGAAGAAGATGAGAAGTGGGACTTTGGCCACAATCCCTTCAGTATGCCTAAAGGGGGCTTAGAAGCCTTAAATAGTGGTGATATTGAAAATATTGTGGCTTATCAATATGACTTTGTTTGTAATGGCTGTGAAATGGCGAGTGGAGCTGTTCGAAACCATGATATCGAAATAATGAAAAAAGCTTTTGATATTGCGGGTTATGATGAAGAAGTCATTAAAAATAAATTTAGAAGTCTTTATACAGCTTTCCAATATGGAGCTCCTCCTCATGCTGGCATGGCTCCAGGTATTGACCGGATTATTATGCTTTTATCAGAAGAAGAAAACTTAAGAGAAGTACAAGTATTTCCACCAAATGTTTCTGGTATGGACCTTTTAATGGGAAGTCCAAATACATTAGATGAGAAACAATTAAGAGAATTACATATTAAAGTAAGAGATTAAGGAGAATAAAAAATGGATTTAAGAGATTTATTTAAAGATACAAAAAAATATCTTGATACGGAAGTAACTATTGAGGGTTGGATTAGAAACCATCGTGATCAAAAAACTTTTGGCTTTATTGAGTTTTCTGATGGAACAGTCCAAGACCATTTACAAGTTGTTTATGATGAAAATTTAAGTAATTTTAAAGATGTTCAAAAATTATTAGTGGGTTGTGCTATTTCGGTAACGGGAAAAATTATTCCTTCGAAAGGAAATCAAGAAATAGAAATGCAAGCTAGTAAAATTGAATTACTAGGAGATTGTCCGGAAGATTACCCAATTCAACCCAAAAAACATACGCGGGAATTTTTAAGAGAACAAGCCTATCTTCGTCCTAGAACTAATCTTTTTCAAGCCGTTTTTAGAGTAAGAAGTATTGCGGCCTTTGCCATTCATAAATATTTTCAAGAAAGAGGCTATGTTTATTTCCATGCTCCACTAATTACTTCATCTGACTGTGAAGGAGCGGGTGAGATGTTCCAAGTTACCACTATTCCTTTAGATAAAATTAAAGGCGAAGTCGATTATTCCAAAGATTTCTTTGGTAAAATGGCGAATCTTACCGTAAGTGGGCAATTAGAAGCCGAGACATTTGCTCTTGCTTATAAAAAGACTTATACTTTTGGACCTACTTTTAGAGCAGAAAATTCGAATACGAAAACCCATGCTTCCGAATTCTGGATGATTGAACCCGAAATTGCTTTCTGTGATTTAGAAGGGGATATGGACATCATGGAAGATATGCTTAAATATATTGTTAAGTATGTTTTAGATAATGCTCCCAAAGAAATTGAATTTTTTGATAAATTCGTCGAAAATGGTTTGAAAGATCGTTTAACTAAACTCATAAATAGTAAATTTACAAGAATTGATCATAAAGATGTCATTACTATTTTAAAAGAAGCTAAAGTTGATTGGGAATTTCCTCCTGAATATGGGGAAGATATCGCGAAAGAACATGAAAAATATATTACCGAATATTTTAATGGCCCTGTATTTATTAAAAACTGGCCTAAAGATATTAAAGCCTTCTATATGAAACTTAACCCAGATAATGAAACAGTCGCAGCCGTAGATTTAGAAGTTCCAGGGGCTGGTGAATTAATTGGGGGTTCTCAAAGAGAAGAAAATTATGATAAATTAATTAAAAGAATGCAAGAATTACATATGGAAACTGAAGGTATGGAATGGTATTTGAATTTAAGAAAATTTGGGGGATGTGTTCATTCCGGATTTGGGATGGGCTTTGAAAGATTACTTATTTATCTAACGGGAGTCGATAATATTAGAGATGTTATTCCTTATCCAAGAACTCCAAAATCTTGCGATTATTAGAGGTTATTATGCATAATTTTACCAAAGAATTAGTTGATGATTTAGCTGATAAACTTTTAATTGGTTTAACTGATGAGGAAAATAAATTAATTTTAAATGAGTTTAATATTATTGATGAAACAATGGAATTAATTACTAAAATACCAAATATTTCGGAAGTTACTCCTATGACACATGCTTTAGATGATGAAACGTATACCCCAAGAGAAGATGTAAAAGAAGAAAGCGTTAAAATTGAAGATATCTTAGCTAACTGTGATTCCTATGAAGGAAGAGAAATAAAGGTTCCGAAAGTAGTTGGGGGTGAATAGATGAATTATATAAAAACGATTGAAGAATTACATAAAATGCTTAAAGATGGGGAAGTTACTAGTGAAAAGTTAGTTCAAGATTCCTTAAAAAAAGCCCATCTAATTAATGATAAATGCCATGCTTTTGTCACTCTTTTAGATGAGGCTAAAGGGAAAGTTGTTACTGATGATTTACTTTCAGGTCTTCCTTATGGCATTAAAGATAATTATTCTACCAAAGGAATTTTATCAACGGGTTCCTCTAATACCTTAAAAGATTATGTCCCTTTCTTTAGTGCGACAGCAGTTCTTAATTTAGAAAAACATAACGTCGTTCCGATTGGTAAAACGGCGATGGATGAATTTGGGATGGGAGGAACAGGAACAACTGCCCATACCGGTAATATCTTAAACCCTTGGGACTTAAAAAGAATGGCTGGTGGTTCCTCTTCTGGTAGTGCGGCTTCTGTGGCCGCTGGTGTATATCCTTTTGCCTTAGGTAGTGATACAGGTGATTCCATTAGAAAACCGGCGGCATTCTGTGGTATTGTCGGTTATAAACCAACATATGGCATGATTAGTCGTTATGGATTATTTCCTTTTGCATCCTCTTTAGACCATTGTGGTTGTCTTACTAGATCCGTTAAAGATGCAGCTTTAGTTGTAGATGCGATGAAAGGTCAAGATAAAAATGATTTAACTAGTTGGGATTCTTCTAGTATTCATCTTTATGATTCCATAGATGGTAAAGTAAAGGGTAAAAAACTTTTCTATATTAAAGAAATAGTTAATATGGAAAATTATCCAGATGCTTCTAGCGAATTAAAAGACCATTTAGATAATTTTCATAAGACTTTGAAACTTCTAGAAGAAGAAGGGGTTAGTGTAGAAGAAGTAAGCATCAATAGAGATTTAATTAATGCGATATTTAGTGTATATCAATGCCTGTCTTGCGCTGAAGCTACTTCCAATATGTCTAATTTAACCGGAATTATTTTTGGCCCAAGAGGAGAAGGTAAGAACATTAATGAAATGATGAAAGACCACCGGACAAAAGGT
>CANQLN010000104.1 GCA_947624695.1 uncultured Bacilli bacterium | reverse complement strand
GTTATATTTTTATATATATAATTATTTTCTATTAATTCATTTTCAATATAATACATTGTTTCTAATATTTGATTCAAAGCTTGTTCTTCTTCATTTACATACATAATAAAACTGATACTCCTTTCTTGAATATCAGTTTATATTATTTCTATTGAAGTTAACATTCTCTTTTTTTTCTTTGTCTACTTTATGGGGTACACTTCACTCCACTTTAATTTTTTTTATATATCTTTACTTTTTCATCTAACCAAATAGGTAACTGTTCTTTTAAAGGTAGAAAACCTTTTCTAGTTTCTTTAATCGGGTTATTGCTATTACTAGCTTTATAATTAATATTTTTGATTGATAATTTAAGTTGTAAATTATCTTCATTAACTTCCAAAATTTGACAATAGATTGTTTCTCCTATTTTAACATAATCATGAATATCTTTAACAAAATCATCTGATACTTCTGATATGTGAATTAAACCATCATACCAGGGATCTATATTAACAAATATGCCATACTTTTCAATACCAGTTACCTGACCTTTGATTATATCTCCTACTTTATACTCTTCTCCCATGAAAATCATCTCACAATAATTATACCATAAATCGAATGTAAATATCTAAAAATCCCAAGGTGTTGACATTTTTAATATTCCAAATAGCAAGATAGTGTTATAATATTAATGTGATTTGTTATGGAAAAAAAGAAAGATACCAAAATTGAAGATAAAATAAAAGACATGGTCGAAACAATTCGTCCTTATCTTAATATGGATGGTGGCGATATTGAATATGTTAAATATGAAGATAATATTGTTTATGTTAAATTAACTGGAGCTTGTAGTAATTGTTTAGGACAAGATAGTACTCTTAATGATAGTTTACTGGTCATGTTTCAAGATGAAGTTCCGGAAATTAAAGGCATTATAAATGTCCCTATATAGAATATGAAAGATATTCTTTTTTTAAGCTTTAATATCTTCTTTTAAAAGCCAATCTATTCTTTCTAAGTTAGTATATTTACTAATTTCATAATAAGCTTCTTTTAAGAATAATTCATAATCATTTATCTTATTAATAATCGGAATTAGAGCTTCTTCATCTTCACCATTATTCATAATTTCTTCATAAATATCAAAATAATATGATGGGTATAAAAGTCTTGCATAAAGCATATGGTAGCTATATGGAGTTAACTTTTGAATTTTTAAATAAGTTTTTAAATCTAATAAACTATCTTCACCTTTAAAAAATTCAATTTTTAAATAACCGGCAATATCTCGTACTTCTAAGTCAAAGATAAAACTTAAAGGGTTTAAATAATTTAAATTAATATTCGGGTAAAAGATCCGACGATGTGATAAAGTAATATGGTCATTTTCACTTAAACCTAAAACTCTATTTATTTTATTAACATAACAAATAGCATTTTCAGCAAGGCCAATATAATAACTAAAAGAGTCTAAAATAATACTTTTATCTTTTCCTAATTCTTTAATTTGATATTCAAAATAATCAACTTTTTTACTCCAAAGTTCTCCCCAATTATTACGATATAATTTACTACTAGCATTACTAAGTCTTAATTTATTTAAATATTCACATAAACTAATAAAATTAATTTCTTCATCTTTCGGAGCATTAATTTTTAATAAAATATAATATAATTCGCCAACTTTAGTAAGTATTTTCCCTTCTCTATTTATAATTATGTCATGAACTTTAATGCCTTTCATTTTAAGTTCATTAATTAACTCAATTATATCTTTTAATTCTTCTTCCGTTCGATTAAAAAAAACAAAATAAAACTCATTTCCATAATAAGTAAAAGAAGCATAAGTTTTATTTTCTTCTAATTCTAAAATATCAAAATTATAATAATAGTTAATTATATCTTTCATACAATTTATTATATGAAAAAAACCGAAATTTAATTTCAGCCTTTATTTACGGTTTTCTAATTCTCTTTCAAATTTTTGAACTAAAGCATCAAACATATTCTCACAAGCTTGCATAAATGCTTCTTTTTGAGCTTGGAAAACACTATCTGATGAAGCCGCAACTTCTGGTGTTGGTGTTACAACAGGCTCTGGTGCTGGAGTTTCCACGGCTGGGGCTTCTTCCTTCTTTTCTTCAAAAGTTGGAATAGGCGCATTTAAATCTATAGCTGGTGCACTCATATCTGGCATTACCGCTTCAGGTGTTGGTTCCACACTTACCGGTTCACTAACTTCTGGTGGAATATTTACCTCGGGTGTAGGAGCTACTTCCGGAGCAGCTGTTACTTCAGGAGCCGCTGGAGCACTTTCCATAACTGGAGATACTTCCGGAGCACTTACTGAAGGCTCAGGTGTTACTGGTGCAACACTCGCCGGTGCTACTTCAACTTGAGGAGCTACCGGAGTTACTTCGGGAGTTACAGGAGTAGCTTCTGGCTCTATTGTATAAGCACTTTTTAAGGCATCAAATGATGGTAAAGGTAATGTTAGTTGCGTATAGTAAATATCATCAGCAGGCATTTCACTTGCAACCTTTATTAATTCTACTTGGCTACCCGCAATTATATTTTTTAAATATTCTTTAACAATTTGCCATTCATTTTGATCAGCAATTTTAATTAATTTACCATTTTCTAATTTACATACTAAGATAATAGGTAACCCCATTGATCCATTCATTTCATTATCTAAAACTATATATTCAAAATTATTGGCTTTAAAAGCACAAATTAAAGGTTTTTCTACTATTGCTCCCGAAACCAAATTTAACTTAATCTTTCCCATCTCTTTGTCAACCCTTTCACTACTATATCATTATAACAAAACTGTTTTTGTTTTTCAATCTTTTTGTTTGTTCTCTTCAATTTTCTTAAGAATAAAATATTTACAACCATAAGCACAATTATTTTCAATATATTTATCAACATTTTCAATATTATTATGCTCTTTTACATATTTATGATTTTTATCATAAAAGCCTTTTAGTCTTACTTTACCATAAGCCCAATCACCCACTATATAATCAAAATTATCATAATAGTCGGTTACTATTTCTTCTAAATTACTATCTAAAACAGTTTCTCCATAATCTTTCACTACTTCATATTCTTTATCTTTAATAATTACTTTCATCTTAACCACCCTAAAATATTAATGATCCAAAAATAATAACTACCATAATAGATGTAACAATAATACTCATCACAAGTAATATATCAACATAACCATTACCGGTTGTTACAGGATTATTTCTAATTTTTATTTGTTTTATTTTTTCATTTAATAAGTAATCCTTATTAATGGCATTTTCCCGAATATCTAAGGCTTCATATATTTCTTTATTTAACTTTGAAACTTCATCATTATTCATTTTACTTAAATCGGCAATACTAACATTAAATAATTTATAAACATCAAATCCTAATAAATCTTTTTCTTCTTCTTTAATAATGGGTCTTGATATTTTCATCTTTTCTTGATAATATTCTGCAATTTCATAAGGATTTTCCGCTTGCCGATAATTTTCAGATATTCTAAAAAAATTACTAGTTCCTGGCGTATATAATAAATCAAAGAAATCTTTTTCCTCATTCTCACTTAAGTCAAAATTAAGTCTTTTTAGATTAAATAAATCAATTAAACTTTTTTGAACTTCAATAAAGTAAGGGTTTAATTCTCTTTTAATGGAACTTTGATTTTTCTTTTCGACTTTATAATAACCATCCATTAATCTTTTTAAATTATCTACTTCTTCTTTTTTAGCTCCAAAGCGCATTAAATTATTATCTAAGGCATCTTCACTACCCGTTTGATAAGGATTAATTATATCTAGTTCACCATAAATATTAATAAGCATTCTTATTACAACAACTAAAAAAGAATTG
>CANQLN010000103.1 GCA_947624695.1 uncultured Bacilli bacterium | reverse complement strand
CATAATCAGATTATTATTTTTTCCATAACTAAATTCTCTTTTTTCTTTATATCGAGAATTTATTTTTTTAATTAACAATTTTCAAAAAAATGTTACAATTTAATTGATAATAGTTATATTTTTACATATACTATTTATGACGGGAGATGGTAGCCCCAGCCTAGCTTCGGCGGTTATAGTTTTACTATAATTACGAAAAATAGAAGGTGCTTTGCCTATCAAAATAGGCTGCTACTAGGGACTTATTTTTATAAGTTCCTTTTTCAAATTGTTAAAAGAATTAATTGATACATTTGAAGAGTTAAAAAAATATGTTTTTGTTATAGATAGAGGCAATAAAAAATCTATAGCAATTAAATTTAATAATGATAATTTTTATCATTTAGTTGGTTTGCATAAAATTAATATAGATATGTTTTTCCCCGCCTATCTAAAATCTAAAGCAAAAAGATACAAATTTATGAAAAATAATTTAGATAAATTCAATAGAATCTTAGAAAATCAATCAAAAGAAAAACAAGAATTATTACAAAGAATTACTAGTTTTAAAAATATTGTTGATTTATTAACATCTAATAATAATACAGTCTTATATGACATCAAAGGGAAAATACCTTTTAGTAAATATGATGGAGATTATGGGCTTTGTAAACCATATGTGGATTTATATTGCTTATTAGGGCTAAAATCTGAATATGAAACAGAAAATATAAATTCATGTGCTCCCCAAAGTTGGATGGCTAGTAACCGTCCAAATAAACTAATTGCCTGTAGAAATCCTATTTATATGAAAGAAATTATGAAAGTACCTTGTGAATTATACAATGAGATATAAAATGCTAAGATTAGCATTTTTTATTTGTAGAAAAATAAAAAGATTACCAATTTCTTGATAATCTCATTTAACTTAATCATTTTTATTATCTAACAAGAGTATTATCAGATACTATTTTATAAGTATCAGTAAAATCTCTTTCGGATACAGCATAAATTTTATCTAAATTAGTTATATTTAAATATCCTCCCATTGCTAATGTGTATAATCCATTATATCTGTCATTGAAAGTAATAGTTTCATTTATTTGAACAAATTTTTGGGGAATAGCAATTTTTTTAAATAATTCAGGATTTTCTGGATCTTGTTCATAACTTTTTAAAAAAACATCGTTGGATATTATCCATTCATTAGTATTACCATTTTGATCGATTATAGGATTACCAAAATTATCTATTTTAGTTGCTACCCATCCAGGTTCCCCGTTTTCATCTAGGGTTACAGATGATACCTTTTCTTTAAGTGGATTACCTTCTTGATCAACACTCCAAGAAATAATCGTTTCCCCTAATAATCCTCTTCTCGCTTTAATAGGAGCAACTTTTATTGCCTCTACAGGAATAAGTGAACCATCTATAATTCCATTTTCTACATATTCTTTAATATTTTCTATCATTTTAGAATTCATTATAATTTTCTCCAATTTTCTCTTAATATTATTATAACATCAAAAGTACTTTTGAAAAACAAATTTATTTATAGTTTACAATTTATACTTACTTATCTCTTTTTTTCTTTAACTTCCTTTAAGTCATATATCACATCAACAGTATCACATACATTTTGAGAATGAGTGACAATAATAACACATTTATTTTCCAACTAAATTTTCTGTAAAAGTTAGTCCACTTGTTAAAATAATTACTCCTAAAATATAAATTAAAATTTTATCACTATTAGCAAATGTTTCTTTGAAAGTTTTTTTATTAAATTTTGACATTATTAGATAAATTACAATAAGAGATAAACATAAACTTTCTATTCCAAAAAGAATTAAATAAACATAATTATTATCAGTATTTTTCTCTTGGTATTCTTCTCTTGGTTCCATACTACCATTATTGCCTGGCATCTCTGGTGGAATACCCATATTATTATCTCCATCAGGTTTTTCAGGAGGTGCTACCTCATTATTACCATTAGGTATTTCTGGTGGCTCACTACCATTTTGATTCATATTTGGCATATTATTACTATTATTAGTATTAGATAATTTGTTGCTTAAGTATTCAGTAAAAACAATACTTCCACACAGTAATAAAATAAAAATGATAGATATAATATTTTTGGCTTTTCTTGACATATTTTTTTCTTCCTTCCTTTTTTAACATTAAAAGTATAAAATACAAAAGTTAAAGAAACATTAAAAATATAAATTATTTATTAGTTAATTTATAAATAATTGTTCCCATTACTATACCAAGCAAAGAATCAACAAAATACCCAGCTATATGAATTAAAGCTGTTTCATTATAATAAATAAAGATTGATGGGATAAATAATATTGCAACAACTAAAGGATAAAAATATTTCACTTTTTCTTTAGATATACTAGATATTATTACAGAAAGAATAAATGTTCCAACTATAAGTAATAATACTAACCCCATTTCTGCTACTCCTTTAAATAAAGGAACAATGTAAAACAAAAATAATTGTATTATTAATATTAATATTTCTTTCCAAAATTTTTTCGTAAATCTTTCATTTCTCCATAATTATATTGCTTTCAATTATTATTGTAACAAACCACACAATTATACTTTGTACTCTTAAATAATGTTTTTGATTCATTGTTACAATTATAATGATTAACTATTATTCCTTTATCTATGTAATCTTTTTCGTTACACCTATTTATGTGCTCTCTTATATGTAATAATGGACTATTATTACATACTATAGCTTGGATTGTATCAATGACAATAACTCCTATTAAAACTAATAAAATAATTAAAAATATTTTTAAGCCTTTATTCATAACTACTCCTTTACTTTTTAATCAATATTAAATTCTGCTGCAATATTAAAACTTTCCAATTTGCCTTCTTTGTTTTCATAATTAATATTTTTGATAATTCTATAGGTTCCATGTTCTAACTTACCATAAATATTTTTCAAATTAACTTCAATTTCGGTACTTCCTTTAGGGTAAACACAATATGCCTCTAATGTAAAAGCCGGATTTTTTATTATCCTATGCCAACCATCAAATTTTTTTATTTCCATTTGATAAGGATTGCCATATGAAATATTTTTATCGCTATTATTAGTTAAAATTAAAGTAACTTTTTCATTTGTTAAAGTATCTTCTTTAATCGTTAAAGTTACATCCTTAGAAGTATTTATTTTAACATGAGATTTTATTACTATAAAATAGATGCCTAAACTTATTATTAAAAATACTCCAATTAAAATGATAATTATTTTCTTTTTCATAACTCACCTTTATTTTTTAATCAATATTAAATTCTGCTGATATATAAAATTTTTGATCTTCTTCATTTTCAAAGTAAACTTGTTTAATTATTCTATATTCTCCACTTGGCAATTTTCCATAGCTATGTTTCCAATTCAATTCAATTTCTTTTTCACTATTTGTTTCTAATTCCCAAAGTGGTACATTAAATTCTAATTCAACATTTATATTATACCAATTTTCATCTTGTTTTACTTGTATTCTATATTCTTCGCTATAGCGAAGTAATTTATCACTATCATTTTTTAAAACCAAAGTAGTACCTTCATTTGTTAAAGTTCCATCTTTAATGGCCATTGTAATATCATTATTTGAAATTGTAATATTAGACTTATTTCCAATTTCAAACTCGGACTTTGTTTTCCCACAACCTGTTAGTCCTAACAATAAAGCCCCACATAATAAAATAGTTATAATTGTTTTTTTCATATTTCCTCCATCCAATTAATTTAATTATACTATACTATTTCACAATATACCATCTATTATCTTTGTTTGAGTTTCCGTATTTTTAAAATTTTAAATATATTTTTGATGATTTATGATTTACATGTCTAATAATATCCTATT
>CANQLN010000102.1 GCA_947624695.1 uncultured Bacilli bacterium | reverse complement strand
CATAATACCAGTCATGTGGTTGTATTAAAGCTTCCCAGCTTTTTGAAACATTATTTAAATATAATGTGCCATTTAAAATTGATTGAAGACTACTACTTGCCCAGGTTTGTCCACTTGATCCCCATGTCTGATCTGTATTCAATGCTTCCCTTTTCATTATCTTTATTTCATTATTTGTTGTATCTATTCCAATTATTCTGTATAAGTATTTATCAGTATTCTTTGTACACGTTTCAGAATTACTTGTTTCAAAACATATATAATTGTTTACATCATTATTTATTGTTGCTCCACTTGTTGTTACTTGGCCTTGATAACGGCGAAGAGTGTCTCCTCTGGATGTTACATCGGTCGCCGGTTCAAGTTGAGTACTTGCTAATACTTTTTCTTCTATAGTTGGTAATGCACTTACTGTTTTGAAACTTATTTGTTTCATATTTGCAGTACTTCCATTTCCTGCATTATCTTTTAAATATACATATACTGCATAACTTGTTCCATCTTTTAAACTACTTATAGTAAAGGTTATTTCTTCTTTGCTCATGTCCTTGCAAGTATAATTACTATTCGTTGTACTATAACAATATTGTTTTATTCCACTTACATCTCCACTGTTGGCTGTTATTTTTATTGATACACTCGTCTCTTTTACTTCTGTTGTCGCTAAACTCTTTATTGTTGGTGCTGTTATATCTAAGGTTATATCATCACTTTTTACTGCAGAAGTATAACCATACTTACTTCTTATATAAGCATTTACTGTTTTTAATCCTTCTCCACTTAATGGTATTGTTGAAGTTATTGTTTTAACATTAGGAATTTGTAATTTAGTAAATTCACTACATATACTTCCAGTCGTTAAACAATACTCTGTTATATTATTATCACTCCAAGTTATGGTTACATTAGGACTTGTTTTATTAGTATATAATTGACTTTCTCCTTCTATATATACTTTATCTATAGTAGGTTTTAACTTTCCTATTTTAGTACTTAATATTTTTAATTCATTACTAGAATTATAATAAGCATAACTATCTTTTAAAGTTATCATTAATAATACAAATAAACTTATTATCAACAAAGTACTACTTATTGCTTTAATTTTATTATTCTTTAACTTCTCTTTCATATCATTCTCCTTCTATGTTGCAAATAACCAATTTAAATATCACAAAAAAACTTTAAATATGCCATTTTTAGTCAAAAGTCAATATTCCATTTTACGTCGTGATATTTTTTATTTGTGATTATTATGAATAGATTAAAAGAACTTAGAATACAAAATAATATTTATCAAAAAGACATTGCTAAATATTTAAATATTGGTCAAACGGGTTATTCCAAATACGAAACGGGAAAAATAGATATTCCAACTGATGTCTTAAAGAGACTTTCCAAATACTATAATGTAAGTATAGATTATATTTTATGTATGACTGATGAACAAAAGCCATATAAAAAATCATTAATGGAATTAGAAAGTGATAATAATGAATAGGCTAAAAGAAATAAGAGAGGATCGAGACTTAACCCAACAAAAAATAGCCAAAGTTCTCAATATGAGCCGCTCCGGCTATTCATCTTATGAAACAGGAGTATGCGATACTCCTACTAAAATATTGAAAAAATTAGCTACTTATTATGATGTTCCTATTGATTATTTATTATATTTAACTGATGAAAGAAAACCCCACAAAAGGTTTTAAAATAATTAAATTTTTGGTTTTATAAACCTATACTACCACTAAAACCTAAAATGTCACTTACTAAACTTAATAGACCAGGCATCTTAGTTAAATTTTCACTAATGGTATTATAGTCTTCTTCCGTTAGGCTATTTAATTCTACATAATCTTTAACATCTTCGATTGATATACTTTTTACTTTTTCTTTCTTAAGATTAATATTCATAGATAATTCTGTTTGGGTATCTTCTTCCGAAATAACAATACTTCCCACTATACTATCTTCATCTTCCTTTAGGTCAAAGCTAAAAGTATATTCATCATTATTTATTTCCATATTTATATTATCTTTTGCTATATCAAATTTTATATTATATAAATCACCCTCTAATTCATAACTAATATCTTTATTATTTATTTTAAGTTTTCCGGCTTCTTCTTCATTTAAATAAATATTATAATGATCATTATCTAAAATAAATTCTACTTTATTATTATCATTAGAGGTTATTTCCACTTTTAACACTTTGCTATTATCCATATAAACATTAAATTCATTAATTATAGTGTTGTCATTAAAGACATCTTGATAATCTTCTGGATTAACTTGATCTCTGGCTTCTTCTAAATAAGTTTTAATTTCTTTTTCATCTATTCCGAAAATATAACTAAAAGTAGAAGTAATAAATTCATTATTTAATAATCCCTCTAATAAGTTGTATTGAAATTCATAATTATCTTCGTTTTTTAAAGTTAACTTATAATTAGTGGCATCCACCTTTTTATTATTAATAGTTAACGTTACTTTTTCGGAAGAAAAATAATCTTTTTTTAAACTACTTTTTATAACTTCAGCTATTTCAGTTACTAAACGTCTATAAGTATCATCAACTGCTAAAGTTATGATTGGAGAGGCATTAAAATCACTTATTTTAATCTTTTTAGGATATAATTCATTTAAAGATATTAACAAATCTTTATCTTTTATTATAGTTCCAACATTTATTAAACTACTATTATTATAATTTAAATTATAATTAGAACTTAAATAACTTTGAGAAAAATCGATGTTATTTTCTACATTAATTCTTAATCTATTTAACATATTAGCTAAATTATTTAAAGAACTATCATTAGTTTTTAAATTAAAATCAATACTTCCGGTAATCTTAGATGGATTATCCACTTTATCTTGAAAAATTTTAATATTATCGCCAAAATAATTAGCTACATTATCAATGGCATTATAATAAACATTTTGATCACTGGGTTTAAATATTAAATAACAGACTTCTAGAAAGCCTAATAAAACAATTAAAACCCCGATAATACTTAAAGCTACAACAAAGCTAGTATTCTTTTTTGAACTATTATGTTCTTCACTACTCATAACTCACACTTCCTTATTCTCAATCATTATATCATAATATTCTTCAAATGTAATTTCGCTTTGATAGATAAAAGTGGCGGCCTTTATTCCCACATAACGATAATGCCATGGTTCATAAATATAACCCGTTATTTTTTCTTTATCTTTTGGGTATCTTAGAATAAAACCATATTTGTAAGCATTATTACTTAACCATTTAGCTTCTTTCGTTTTTTCAAAATGATCTTTTGTAAAACAAGTATTAATATCGACCGCTAGTCCTGTCTGATGCTCTGATGTTCCTGGTTTGGCCGAGTATTTATTTGCTTTTTCTTCACCATCTTTTTTTACATAATTTTGATAGATACTTGCTTGATCTTTAAAACTTCGATAAGCCGAAACACTGTATAAAACAATGTTGTCATTTAAAGCATCTAAAACCATTTTCTTAAAATGGGTATAGGCTAAAGGATGCATTTTTTTGTGAGTGCCCTTAGCGTACTTTTCTTCCATCAAAACTAAAGGTGGGATATAACTAGCTAGTAGTGGATGGCTTTTATTTACTAAAATTAAAATATCGTCAGTAATAATAATCCCCTCATTTAATTATACTTTATTTTTTTAAAAGAATTTCAGTTTCTTTCATCTCTTCGGGAACCGCAATATCCATATATTCCAAAATTGTTGGGGCCACCATAGTTAAATCACCAGTCTCTTTTAATTTAACATTTTTATCCATAATAATGAAAGGTACTTTACTTAGGGTATGCGTAGTGACAGGGTTCCCTTCATCATCTATCATAATATCTGCATTACCATGATCAGCTAAAATAATAACTTTATAAAAGTTTTCTTCCGCTTTTTCAATTATTTTATCTAAACATAAATCAACAGCAACACAAGCTTTTACC
>CANQLN010000101.1 GCA_947624695.1 uncultured Bacilli bacterium | reverse complement strand
TTTGGGAACGGGACATCCCATATTAATATCAATAATATCAGGATGCATAGTTTCTTCAACCATTTTGGCGGCCTTACCCATTGTCTCGGGATCAGAACCAAAGATTTGTTGAGAAATCGGCCTTTCTTCATCAGTCATTTTTAAAAGTTCAAAAGTTTTTTGGGACTCATAAATTAAAGCTTTATCGGAAACCATTTCGCCCACAACAAGACCAGCTCCCATTTTTTTACAAATTCGCCGATAAGTTGTACTCGTAACTCCCGCCATGGGGGCTAAAACAAATTGATTTGTAATTTCCACATTGCCAATTTTCCATTTCATATTATCCCAACCTTTAAAATTTTAATTTAAATAATTAACGTTACTTCATCACCATCATTAAGTAAAAACGCATTAGCATCATCTGTATCTAAATGAAGTTCGTAAAAACCATTATCACTAACTTTTACCATAACATCAATTAGACCACTTTTATCGCCATCTATTTTTACTTTAACCATATCACCATCAGCTACACCATATTTACTAGCATCTTTGGTATTAATATGGACATGACGATTCGCAATAATTAAACCATTTACTGTAACCCTCCCTTTAGAAGTTTCTAAAGTAACATTTAAACTATCACTTAAGTCGCCACTTCTTCTTACTGGGGGATTAACTCCAAGAGTTCTCGCATCAAGCCTTGAAATTTCAATTTGATTATATGGTCTAAAGGGACCCAAAACGCGAACATTCTCAATTTTTTTATCACCAACTCTAATGGTTAGCGTCTCATTAGAAGCAAATTCTCCAATTTGGTTTATATTATTTCGAACAGTAATTTCTTCATCAAAAAGATAATCATATACTTCTTTAGTTAAATGCACATGACGATTACTAACCCGAGCCTTAACTTTATATTCCATTTTTTAATCACCTAAAAATATTATACCTTATTTTTCCGAATAATTATAGTCTCTTAAAGCCATAATATAAATGGTGATGAAATGAAAAAACCAGGTTGTAGTAAGTGTCAAGAAGCCCAATCGCAAGGTAGATGTTATATCGATGAAGAAAGTGGCATGCTATGTGTAACTTTAGAAAAAAAGATTGATCTACCCAAAGGCAAAAAAGTTTTAGTTCCCCAAATATGTACCGAATGTGGAACAACTGAATGGATTACTATTGATACTTCCGAATAAATCTCCAAAAGAGGTTTTTTTCGTTATATATATAAAAACGAGAAATCGTTTCTTATGAAAGTTAGCCATCCAACTTGAAAATTCATTCAAATTAAGGCTATTTTTTTATACTTTTCGAAAAAGGTATTATAATTTCCATTTCGCAAAAAGCAAAAAAATTGAATTTTGCGAAATAAGTGTTATAATGTTAATAGAGGTGATTAATTATAATATGAAAATAATTAAAAGAAAATATTTAAATGATATAATTGATGTTATGGGAACGCCTGATATAAAAGTTATTACGGGAGTTAGACGTAGTGGAAAGTCTCAACTACTAAATATGTTTATAGAATATGTTAAAGAAAATGACAAAAATTCTAATATTATTTTTATAGATTATAATCTTGATAAGTTTGATAATTTGAAAGAATACAAAGAATTAATAAAATATGTTTCTGAAAAATATGATTCTAAAAAGAATAACTTTATTATGATTGATGAAGTTCAAATGTGTAATGACTTTGAAAAAGCAATAAATAATTTTCATGCGGAAAATAAATATGATATTTATATAACTGGATCTAATGCTTTTCTTTTATCAAGTGATTTGGCCACTTTATTTACTGGTAGAACATATAGTATTGAAATATACCCTTTTTCCTATAAAGAATTTCTTGAATATTATAATTTAAAAAATAATGAAGAAAATTTTAATAGATATGTTTTAGAAGGTGGTTTCTCTGGTTCTTATTTATATAAAGACTTAGATAAAAAATATAATTATATAGCGGATGTTTATAAAACAATGATTGTAAGAGATATAGTAGAAAGAAATAGAATTCAAAATATACCTCTATTAGATAGCATTAGTGATTTTTTAATCGATAACATTACTAAACTTAAATCATATAGAAGTATTACTGATACTTTAAATACTTTTAAAACTGACGCTAACGATAAAACCGTTGGCTCTTATATCAAATATTTATGTGAAGCTTTTGCTTTTTATAAAATAAGAAGATACGATATTCAAGGCAAAAAATATCTATCTACTCAAGATAAGTATTATTTATCAGATCATGCTGTAAAATATGCTATTCAAGGTACCAAAAACATGAATTATGGAAATATGTATGAAAATATTGTGGCAATGGAATTAATTAGACGAGGATATGAAGTATATGTTGGAGTTTTGTACGAAAAAGAAATTGACTTTGTTGCCATGAAAAGAAATGAAAAATTATATATTCAAGTAGCAGATGATATAGGAAATGATTTTGAAAATAATGTATTTAAACGGGAAGTTGATCCTTTATTAAAAATAAAAGATGCCTATCCTAAAATGTTAATAGCAAGAACTAAACACGACAACTATCAATATGAAGGAATTCAAATTATAGATATATCAAATTGGTTATCTAATTAAACATCTTTATTTTCTTATCTTGACATTTAAAAAGATTTTTCTATTTTGACAGAAAAACCTTTTTTTAATTGTAATTTCAGCATTAATTAATTTTATGTTAAAGTGGGTTTCTTTATACGATATGGATCGTTTAAACTACCATCTCCCCCAATTATTTCAATATTGCTTGATAAGTAAAAAACTGGACGAATAGCACGAGCGTAACCACCACCCACAGAGATATAACCACCACTATTGATATACCATGCGGACGCACCACCGTGAACCATTGTGTAATCCCACCTATTTGGAGGTGCGGTATTTGTTGTACTTAAAATTTTTGAATCATTGTTGTCTATAAACAGCCAACTTTTCGTACATTCTGCATAGTAATCACCCAAACAAGTAAGATTTCCACCAGATAAATAATAATCACTTAAATATATTAATCCAATTTTTGTATTCTTTAACTCATTTTTCCAATACGATTTTTCAATTCCATATAGAGTCTGACCATCTTGGGAATAACCATTTGTGTAATAGTTTATTGAACTTGTTGGCACTTGACCATATTTCCAATTACGACTAAGTATTAATTTGGACCAATTAGGATCTATATTGTTCAAATATAAATCGCCATTTAAATTTTTTTGTAGTTCAGCATCCGCCCAAGTCTCTCCATCATTACCCCAAGAATAAGCTTTAGCCAAAGCTTCCCTTTTCATTATTTTTATTTCTTTGTTTGTTGTATCTATTCCGATTATTCTATATAAATATTTATCGGTATCTCCTGTACATATTCCTTTATTGCTTGTCTCAAAGCAAATATAGTTATTTACATCATTTGTTATATGTCCGTTACCATCATTTGTCACTTTTCCTTGATAACGCCTTAATGTATCTCCTCTGGATGATACATAACTTTCTGATTCTAATTGATTACTCGCCAAAATTACTGTTTCAGCGGGTGTTCCCTTCATTATTCTAAAATACAATGTACAATATATGGTGTTTTTAGTTTTTACATGAATGTTGTTTTCTTCAAAATTTACTACTCCTTCACTTGGTACTGCGGCTCCATCTCCATCTGTACAATCAGCTTTCTCATATTCATAAACATCGGGATCAGGCCAGATATCTCCTTCTGTATAATTTCCTCCATCTTGTTCTATCATTATTGATAATGTTTTATCTTTATTAGGAAAACTATCTTTAACCTTTACTTCTTGTAATATATTGTTCTCTTTTTTTCTTATTTCTTTTATTCCTATTATTCCAATTAATAATAATATTAATGTTATAATTATTACTCTCTTTTTCACTTTCTACTCCTTTTTTTATTTACTAAAATATGCTTGGCATATATTTGGCCCTGGACTATCTATTACTATATTATTTTCT